>JAKSBB010001262.1 GCA_022361315.1 Desulfobacterales bacterium | reverse complement strand
GGGACAGGGCCCGGGCGATGTTGATGCGCTGGCGCTGGCCCCCGGAGAACTCATGGGGGAAACGGTTGTAATGGTTGGGGTTGAGACCCACCAGTTCCAGCAGTTCCATGACCCTGGCCCGCATCTGTTCGGCGGTGTGGTCGGTGTGGATCTGCATGGGTTCGGCAATGATGTTGCCGATGCTGTGCCTGGGGTTGAGGGAGGCGTAGGAATCCTGGAAGATCATCTGCATTTCCGGGCGGATCTTTCTTATCTCCTCCCGGCCAAGCTCCGTGATTTCCCGGCCGTCTATGACAACACTGCCGGCGGTGGGCTTTTCCAGACTGAGAATGGCCCGCCCCGTGGTGGATTTGCCGCAGCCGCTCTCCCCGACAACCCCCAGGGTTTCCCCCGCGTGTATATCAAATGAGATATCGTCCACAGCCTTCACCGCCCCCACCTTCCGGTTGAACACCAGGCCTTTGCGGATGGGGAAATGCTTTTTGAGGTTGCGTACCATTACCAGGGGTTCCCGTTCTCTTTCAGGGGATAACGGTTCCATTATGCCTCCTCCCTTGCCATGTCCAGAAAACAGGCGGCCCGGTGACGGTCTCCCATTTCCCGGGATTTGGGGATATCCTCCCAGCACAGTTCTTTTGCCATGTGGCAGCGCCAGGCGTATTGGCAGTGGGCCGGTTTTTCCAGAAGATCCGGCGGTACCCCGTCAATGCTTTCCAGGCGGTGGTGGACCGTTTCCCCTATCTTGGGCAAGGCGCCCAGCAACTTCACCGTATAGGGATGTGACGGCCGGTAAAAGATATCGTCCACCGGTGCGGTTTCCACCACATGGCCGGCGTACATCACCATGACCCGGTCTGCCATGCCCGCAACTACCCCGAGATCATGGGTGATCCAGATAACGGACATGTCCATTTCTTTCATCAAACGCTGGACCAGTTCAATGATCTGGGCCTGCACGGTCACATCCAGGGCGGTGGTGGGCTCATCCGCGATGATAATATTGGGTTCGCAGGCAATGGACAGGGCAATCATGGCCCGCTGGCGCATTCCCCCTGAGAATT
>JAKSBB010000358.1 GCA_022361315.1 Desulfobacterales bacterium | reverse complement strand
TTGCGGCACACAGGTAAGGGTGAAACGGTGCGGTAAGAGCGCACCAGTTCTCCAGGTGACTGGAGAAGCTTGGTAAACCCCGTCCGGTGCAAGACCAAATAGGGAAACATTAAGGGCTGTCCGTCCGAGTTTCCGGGTAGGTTGCTTGAGGTGTATGGCAACATGCACCCTAGATGAATGATCGTTGACCTGGCTTCCGGGTAACCGGGCCGGGTAACAGAATTCGGCTTACGGGCCGGTCCGACCGAAATTTTTTGTAAAAGACACAAAGATCCTATGCTTGAGACCTGCGATATTTCGTTCAAAGAAAAGGCAAATATTTTTTCCCAGGAATATTTGAAATGTATTCTGTTCATCAACTCCCTTGAAT
Source organism: Desulfobacterales bacterium (assembly GCA_022361315.1). The sequence continues at coordinate 7,989 of JAKSBB010000358.1, read as the reverse complement.
CAGATACCTATATCTTTACCAAGAAACTGTGCTCAAAGTTGATCACCACATCGCACATTCTTGAGGACTTCCTGGATTTTCACGGGGCCAAACGCAACAAGGACTGGGTCTTCTACCGGGAATTATCTGCCACCATCCGGCATTTGTCTCTGGCCTGCTACTCCCAGCGCCACACACTGAACCGGTTTAAATTTTATCATTTTGAAGACGGGAATCACGATGATTTTAAGGAAGAGGCCGTTGATACCCTTAAGATTATTCAAGAATCCATCAAGCTTGCCGTGCCGGTGATTCTGGACGAGGCCCGTCGTCTGTCCATCACCATTCCCGAGTCCGGCTATGAACTGAGCTACTTTCCAGGCATTACCTCCACCCAGCAGCTGGAACACAATATTGACGACACCACCATCAAGGCCCACCAGAAAAAGAATCTCACCCGCATCGCCAGTGAGTTTCTGGATGTGGTCAAGGACTTTGAACAATTTACCTTTTATGAAAGATATGATCTGGAAGAGCTCCATGATCTGGTGCCGGAAAAGGTCAATGAGGTGGTGATCCGGAGTTTTGAGATGCGGATACACAATATCCAGTCCTCTTTTGACTCCTACGTTGTCAGCAGCCGGTTTTCCCAGGAAACCGCCGTCCTTTACCAGTTGAGAAGCCATTTTTCCATTGCATTCCATATCCTGCAGGTGATGGGACGTCTGCTCCACTTCTACGAAAGGCATCTCTACGACACAGGGTTCAAGGATGTCTATAAAAGTATCAGCCATGAGTTGTCCGATCTGATAGATCCGGATCTCCTTTTAGACCGCGCCGTGAACTTCTGTCTTTTCTATGTAGGAAAATTTCTTTCCACCGGAAAACAGGTGGCTTCCAGAGTATTGAACGAGAATATGGAAACCTCTTCCATTGAGGTGGGGATACCCAAGGACCGCGGATTCCATAGCCGGCCAAGCCTTTTGGTGGCCAAGATCGTTCAGCACTACGGTGGCGAGGTGAAATTGATGATCGGTGAAGATCAGTTTGACGCCTCTTCGGTGCTGGATATCCAATGGGCCGGCGGAAAAATCAACAAGGAAGAAATCGAAACCGTTGTTTTTACAGGGGACTCGCGTGCCCTGAACGACCTGGTTATTCTGGCCGGGGTCAACTACGGGGAAGACCATATGGGTAAGGGGATTCCTTTACCCAAGGAATTGAGCTACCTGGTATGATGTCTGCGCCTTCTGTGCCTGGTGCATTGCCTGAGAATAAGCGGCAGATAAGACGGCGTATAGCCGTGGTTGTTGCCGGCGGAAAAGGGCTGCGCATGCAGTCCGACGTCAAGAAGCAGTACATGATTCTGGATGGGGTGCCTGTCCTGGTGCGCACGCTGTTCGTCTTCGACGCTCACCCTCGTGTGGACGATATGGTTCTTGTGGTCCCGGAATCCGACCTGGCGTTCTGCCGGGACAAGCTTCTTTCCGCCTATGACTTTGCCTCCCCCATTCATGTGATCCCTGGTGGTATTACCCGCCAGGATTCAGTAAGGAACGGGTTGCAACAGGCAGCAGACCTGGTTGATGATGAAACCTCGTCTGTGGTCCTGGTCCACGATGGGGTCCGTCCGTTTGTACCGGATGTGCTCATAGACACTTGTCTGGATGCTGTTGAAACTGCCGGTGGATGTATCCCTGTATTGCAGGTGTCGGATACGGTAAAGGAATCCAATGACGGCAGCACCATTGACCGAACGCTGGACCGCAGCCGTCTTTACCGGGCACAGACCCCACAGGTATTCGGTCTGGATACCATTCTGACCGCCTTTGCGAATGCAGAAGAAACCGGTTTCTCAGGTACGGATGAAGCCTCCATTCTGGAACATGCGGGGATTCCCGTCCGGATGGTACCAGGGACCAGATTTAATATTAAGTTGACCACCCCTGAAGATCTTGATCTGGCTAGCTATCTTTTGAAGCAGTCTTCCAGCTAGGCTACACCACCTTTATCCCATCCTTTCCATAGTATTGCTCAAACGCATGCAGCAGCTCTTCCGGCAACGGGACCGCCCCAATCTTGGTATCGGTGCAGACCAGGTTCATTTCCACCTGGTTTTTTAGGATCTCTTCTCCGGTGTCAGGATCGACACGAACCATTTTCTGAACCACGCCCATGCTTCTCGACCGCAGCCATGAAATACGGGTCAGTACCTCAATGGGTTCTCCATAGCTGACAGGTTTCAAATAACGTGTGTGAAGTTCGGCCACGGACAGGTTCATCCCTTTGTTCATCAGGGAAAAATAGGAAACCCCGAGATCTTCCATAAATACATCCCGGGCCTGATTATACAGGGCAAAATACTTACCGTGGTATACCCCGCCGCCGTAATCCGTATCCGCGACCTGGATCGCGACGGGACTCCTGTGCCAGAGGTCTGAGACTATGGTCCGGGTGCCCGGCAGATCAAGGGGCTTCTCAATTACTTTCATCATAAATACTCGCAAACTTATCGCTTTACTTTATAGGCAATTTATGCCAAATTTTGTCCATGTTTGGCTTTATTGAAATCGCTTTCCCGTGTCAAGCATTTGTTATTGACTTTGAAACAAAGTTACGCATAATAGAGAACATTGCCTTTATATTACGCTAACCATCCCGGAGGTGCCTCAAATGGCGGACAAGCCCGCAATCAAGATTGGCTACATGAAAATTACCGATCATCTTATTCTTGGTGTGACTGCTAAAAAACTTGAAAAAGGTATGGAAACCTTTGAGCACTGTACCCTCCAGCCCGTGGTCAAAAACGGGTGGAACGAGGTGGCGGATGCACTGTCAGTAAAATCTCTGGACGGTGCCCTGGTCCTTGCGCCCACTGCAATGGACCTTTTCAAGTCCGGTGTGGATCTTAAATTACTTCTTTTGACCCACAAATCCGGTAGTATTCTAGTGAAGAATAAAAAGGCCAATATTCAGTCCATCGAAGATTTCGCAGGCAAGACCGTTCTGATTCCCTATCAGTTGTCCATTCACAATATGCTATTTCATAAACTGTTGTCCGAGAAGGGGCTCAAACCCGGGCGTGCCACCGAGCCGGGGATTGACGTCACCCTTGAGGTGGTGGCACCTTTCCAGATGCCTGAAGCACTTGAGTACGACGATGAAGGCGAAATCGGCGGGTTTATTGTTGCGGAACCCTTCGGGTCCCAGGTCATTGCCAAGGGGCACGGAGATGAGTTTCACCTGTCAAAGGATTTGTGGCCCGGCCATCCCTGCTGCGTTTTTGTCATGCGCAGTGAGATCATTGAGAAACACCCCGAGGCCATTCAGGAAATCTGCACCAGTTTCGTCAGATCCGGGCTTGCCATTGACGCACAGCCTGAACCCGCAGCCGTCATCGGCGGTGAATTCCTCTCCCAGGACAAAGACGTGATCCAGCGGGTGCTGACGGATCCCCCGGATCGTATTCTTACCGGAGAACTATATCCCCAGATTCAGGACCTGGATACCATCCAGCGGTACATGATGGACGAGATGAAAATCATGACCAGCCTCATTGATCTGGACATGTTTGTGGATACGCGTTTCGCAGAGGCTGCCGGTGCAAAATAGCCGTATAGACCCGGAATAATCCGTGGGATAATCCGGGCTGAAATAAAAGAAGCCACCCCTGATTGGATGAATCAGAGGTGGCTTTTGCTATTAATACCATTGGGTTGAAGCTATTTGGCCGAGTCGATATACCCGTAAATTTTGGAAATAGCCTTTTCAGCCCATTTGGGTTTCCCGGAAAGGGTGGGCACATCGTCACCATTGAGCCGGTCTGTGGTCTCTCGGGGTGTCAGGCCCTGGGATTTGAGGTCGATAATTATCTTCATTACAGCGGCTTTGTAGGCATTCAAATTCTGCTCCGGTGTAATGTCCGGTTTCAGAGAGGCTTGTGTCGGTTCCGGTGCGTTCTCTTCCACAGGATCAATCAGGGCAGATAAATCGTCCATGGGGGCATCCTGACCATTTCCGATATTATCATTATCAACCAGCGCCCAAAGATCATCTGCGGGTGCTTTGCTGTCATCTGTACGGGGTGATACCCCGGCTGGTTTGTCTTCCACAAGCAGGGAGAGGTCATCCATATCAACGGAGGTATCCGCAACCCGGGGGCTTCCACCAATAGGGAAAGATCATCCATGTCATGGGAGATAGGCTCTGTCTGCGGCGTCTCCACCAACAGGGAGAGGTCATCCAGGTCACCGGGGTCAACGGCGGGCTTCGGTGTGTCAACCAAGAGAGACAGATCGTCTAAATCGGCTGGCAAGTTCTCACTTGCGTTTGAATTTTCCTCTGGCTCAACCAACAGCGAAAGATCGTCCAGATCTGATTCCGGTTGGCTGATGGGATGATCCAACAATGATGACAGGTCATCAAGATCCGATTGCTGGGCGTCTTCCGTTGTCGTCTCCGACGTATCAATGAGGCTGGAAAGATCATCCAGATCTCCCGCGGGGATGTCTTCTGTTGGCGCTTCTTCGCCTCCGGCAAACAGATCGTCGAGTTCAGGCAGTTCAGGATCGTCGCCTAAGAGGTCGTCAAGGTGGTCTATGTCAGGGTCTTCGGTTTCCGGGATGGTCTCGGAGACCGTATCGATTAAGGCGGACAGATCATCCAGGGAATCAATGGATGAGTCCAGGGGGGAATCCAGATCAATGATATCTTGTTCGTTTTCAGCTCCCGGTTCATCTACTTCATCCCGCTCTTCCGGGTCCAGCAGATCCAGTGGGAGGGAGATATCGTCAATGTCAAACTCGTCGGTATCGGAAACTTCTTCCGGAAGTGTATTGTTTGGTGCAACATCGTTGTCCACAATATCTTCCAGCTCAATGGGCTGCTGGTCCGGGTCAGCTTGTTCCCTTGATTCCTGGGCGTCAAACGCCGCCTCCAGTTCTTCAAGATCCAGATCAGCGCCGTCATCGTCAAAGATATCATCAAATGTGTCTGTATCAGGAGCCGGATCCGCTTCATTCATTGTCAGGGCCCGGGCAGTCTGTGCAGCAATTTCTCCGGTGTCCATTTCCCGGGGACTGATATCTGCAGCCCTTTGTCTGTTCATTTCCTGCAGGGCAGATGCGATATTGTTCATGGCCGCCGCTTTTTTCTCTTCCGCCTCAGCCCGTTTTTCAATGGCGACTGCTTTGCGCTCTTCCGCCTCGGCCCGTTTTTCATGGGCAACGGCGATCCTGCTCTGGTGGTGTTTGATGTCGGTGAAGAGTTCCTGAATAAACCCGAGGGCATCATTGCTCATCCGGATGTCCTTTTCGGGGGTAAGGTTGCTTTCTGATGTGGCGCTCTTTGAAAAGGAACTCTCAGCAGCGGAGTCGGCCCCAAGACCTTCTGAAAGCCGATTTTCAATCTGGGAAGGCAGCATACCGTTGTCCAGCCAGTCCCGGATTTGCATCAACCGGGGAAGGGTCTCCTGTGAATACCTGTGTTCGCCATCAATCCGGTCAAAGGGAAGCCACTGGTTGAACCGTTTTAATATGAATTTGACAGTCGCCCTGCCTGCATCCAGTTCCCTGATGAGTTCATCAATGGTTAGGGTATTCGCCTGGGTCATGGTTTCCTCTTCATCATATCTGTTGTTTTGCATCTAACTTGCGGATTTCATGGATGTTGATTGCTCTGTCCGGTGCATCCGTTGGGCTCAAATGAACCGGGTCACCGGTTCTTTCCGGCCGGTAATCCGTTCATAGGTTTCATCCGGGTATCCCAGTGCGATTACCGCATGAACGCGCTCATTGGACGGAATATCCAGTCCTTTTTGTATGGACCGGTCTGCCTTCATGGCTTCCACGGCAAAACCGATAAGACAGGTGCCGAGCCCCATGGCATGGGCTCCCAGCAGAATATTGCCCGAAGCCAGAAGGGCATCTTCTTTGGGACAGCTGGCCTCCCGGGTCGATCCCACAAGGATGCAGGCCGTGGCACCATGGAACAGCCGATCAATATTATGCGTCTCCATCTGGTCAATGGCCTCTTTTACCGATTCGTAATACTCCCGGTAATAGGTGTCCAATACGTTTTGGCCCATGAGTTTCAGGCCTTTTCTAAGCAGCGCATTTTCAGCCTTTTTGTTGATTCCCTTGAAGAAATCCATGACCATCCCGCCCAGGGACAACACCGCATCCCTGTCTTTCAAGCAGGTATAGGTCCATTCCTGGCTGTTGGTACCGGACGGGGCAAGGCAGCCGAACTTTACCAGGTCTTTAAGAAGATCGGCCGGTACCTGGGTTTTCTTGAAATTTCTGCAGGATCTGCGCGAAGCCATTAGTTGTGCAAGTTCCCCGGGGTTCATACCGCCATAAGGCATCCATTCCCGGTTCAGGGCAAAACCCGAAAACTGCATCATGTCAGGGGACAGGGCCTGGACGGTTACCGCATCCGAAGGGCACACCGCTTCGCAGTGACCGCAGGACAGGGATTTGTCTCCGGCCACGACTGCCGTTCCGTTTTCCATCGAAAGGGTGTCCGAGGGGCAAACACGGATGCAGGCACCGCATCCGATACACTTTTCCGCATCAACAACAGTGGTCACTATTCTTGGGTTCATTTCATTCCCCGGCCCGGCTTCGGGCGATCTGATTTCTACAGTTCCGCTGTCAAACGTTTCGGGCTCCAGATAAGGGCCGAAGAACGTTTTCCACATCAGGTCAAATACTATATTGGTATCATAAAATTAGGAATGGAGAAAGCGTTTATAATCGCCCGGATTATCGTTTGACACTGATTTTTTTAGTTGTTATATTTTTCCTAAAGACTTCGTATCCAAAGATGTCCGACCTAGTATAAAGCCGAGTAGGTATAAACCCAAACAGGGGTGAAACCCGAATTTAGGATGAACCTTTAATCCCGAGTGATTTTTGACGTACCGGGTAAGGTAGATGAATTCCAATCAAATGAACTGGCAGCGCTCGTCGTCTTGCTGCCCGGGGAGGGTAAAATGGCCAAAACAGCAGTTGCTAAATCAGATCAAAAATCTTTAGTCTACCATGTGGATGCAGTTAAAAAAGGCGACCGCGTATTTGAAGATGCCTTCCAGGGAGTTTCCAGGATGATCCTGGATGCCGGCATTCGAAAGGTGACGGTAAAGGGCAAAACCACCTATCAATTTGATTTATTCAGTGGTGGCAAGAAACATCTGGTGGGTATGTTTGACGAGATCAATTCATTTGTCTCCTTCGTCAAGGATGCTTCCGAAGGCGGGTCTTCCCGGGAGATGGCCTTTGTGCTCGTGGGGGAACCCGGTAACGGTAAAACCTTTTTCGTTGAATATCTCTGTGCCAGATACAGGGAGTTCTTATCCGTGCCGAGAAACAAGAAGTACACCTTCAAATTCAAGAACCTGGATAAGATCGGCGGCTACGGGAGTATCACCACCATAGAATCTCAAACCTACGAAGATCCGATGGTACTTGCCATGAGCTTCAGGGAGACCCAGGCTGAGTCCATGACCTATCTCTCCAAACGGTTTAAGTTTAAGGACAAAGAGATTGAGGCCCTCTACGATAAGTATCGGCCTCTGGGGGCCTGTTCCGCCTACATCTGGAACCAGATCCGCGAGTACACAGACAATGATCCGGCCAAGATGATGGAATTTATTGAAATTTCTCCTGTTCCCCTCATCGAAAGTCTGGGAACCATTACCGGTAAATATCCGGCAAAGGATAAAATTACTTCCTCCGCTGTGGATCTCATGGGTGAGGAATCCGTCCAGCGCCTTCTGCACATTGCCGACACCAACAACCCCTACCGGTTTGATCTGCGACGGGGCGCACTGGCCCGGGTGGCCGGGGGTGGGATTCACTTTTCCGACGAAATTTACAAGAATAAAAAGGATTTGGTGCAGGTATATCTGGGGGTTATCCAGAACCGGATGATTGAGCTGGACGGGTTCAAGTGGCCCATAGACAGCCTGATTATCGCCACCTCGAACAACTCTGAGTTCAATACCTTCCT
>JAKSBB010000875.1 GCA_022361315.1 Desulfobacterales bacterium | reverse complement strand
CGATGCCAAGTCCCCGGAAGGTGTTCAGTACAACAACGTCCTGAATATAAGCATCACTTGTACGGTCGGAAAGGGCTCTGCCCATTCCGATGAGCTTTTTTTTATAAAATGCCCCGGCAAACAGCGCGGAATCCCTGGGTACGGACACCAGGAAATCAGGGTGTTCACCGTATGCCTCATCCCACCACCCGGCATCCTTGTAAAGGGTTCTCAATTCATCCACCGGTGCGGAAGTAATGATCCGGATATCCAGGTCTTTAAGATTTATGTTGTCAGTTCCGGCATTGTCACTCATGACTTACTCCTCCACAAGTTTCCGGGCAAAGGGCGGCAGTGCAAAGGCGGCCTTGTGTACCTCGGGCGAATAATACTTCAACTGGGCCTGAAGCGCTTTGTCCACAGGTCTTGCGGGATCCTTCAGCGCCGGACCCAATGAGGCTGTGCATATGCTGATATGGCCGCCGGTATAGGTTGGCACGATCACTGTGGCATAGGCGCTCACCTCAAACAGCTCTCTTGTAATTTGGGCTAGTTCCCGCACCCACTCCGGATGAAGAAAACTGGATTCGCCCTGGGTGCAGATGACGCCCCCGGGCGCCAGGGCCTGTTTCAGTGCTTCATAAAAGGGGCGGCTGAACAAAATTTCACCCGGTCCCACCGGATCGGAAGAATCCACGATGATGACGTCGTAACAGGACTCACAGCGCTGGACAAAAGAATAGCCATCTTCAATGTGGACCCGCACCCTTTCGTCGTCAAATCCGCAGGCAATATCGGGGAAAAACCGCTTGGAAACGGCGATTACCTCGTCATCAATCTCACAGAAATCCATGCGGCGAATCACGTCGTGGCGGCCGGCTTCCCTTAAGATACCACCGTCCCCGCCGCCAATCACCAGGACACGTTCCGGGTTGGGGTGGGCCATCAGAGGCAGATGGGCCATCATTTCATGGTAGGCAAACTCATCCTGTTCCGTCAGTTGGATGATCCCGTCCAGCACCAGCATTTTGCCATGGGAGCGGGTCTGGTACACCTCTATATCCTGGTACCGGCTCTTTGAACGGTATAGGCTTTTCTCCACCCCGATGGAGACGGCAATCCCGGGCCACATCTCGTTGACCTCTGAGAACCACCCCTTCTCAAGGCACCCTTCGTGTTGATCTGCTGCCATGTTTAATGCCTCATCGCCACCCGGAGTTTATAGTGCCCGGCACCGAAATAACGGCAGGCAAACTCAGCCACCTCCCGGGGTTCATAAAAGGCGGGGGAAGATATATCCAGGTAAACGGTATTGGTCTTGCTATCCAATCGACCGGACACTCGTGCATCCGTTATGATGGGTGTTTCCCCGGTGTCAGCCCCATTGGAATGCCTTTCAAGTTTTTCTGAAAACCCTTGCAGCGTCTCCCGGTCCCCGGCAATCAAAGGATCGCATGCATAAAGATCCAATTGAACGGATACTTCGGAAGGCTGTTTGGTTTCCCAGGTTTTCTGCCAGGAAATGGGCAGGGTATTGCTGCCGGCCAAAGCCGTCTCAGGGGAATTCAGGGGATTACCCGCGCTCCGGGTCGGCTCATCAGCCCCCTTGAGCAGCCCCCGGTTCATATCGGATGAGACATGTACCCGCCCGGCATCAAACGCAGTCTGCATGGCGTGTATGGCCTTCTCCAGATCAATATTGTCACCACAGGTGAATATGTCCACAGCCGCGTAGTTATGTTCAGGCCAGGCATGGATGGTGAAATGGGACTCTGCAATAATCACAACCCCGCTGACCCCCTGGGGGACAAACTGGTGAAAAGAAGAGCTGATGACCGTGGCGCCGCTGTCCCGGGCTGCCCGAAGCAGGGCAGCTTCTACCGCAGTTTTATCTAAAAGGGCCTCAGGACTGCAGTCATAGTATTCGAGGGTGAGCTGTCTGCCCAGCGCAAATACCGGTTCCGCTACCGCCTTATCCTGGGGTCCGGCCGACGCTTTTTTATTCTTATCAAGCATTCATGGTGTCTCCAAAAATATCAATCACACTAACCCGTTGCAGTCTGACACCAGCCGAACAGGGACGATGAATCCCCAAAACTATAAGCCTGATTGCCCGATAATCAAGGCGGAATGATCAGAAAACCTCCATCATGGCGGTAAAGCGTTCTTCCTCGGTAGCGCTGGGCAGGTTCCTTTCCTTTAAAAGCCGGACAATGGCAGGGGCGTTGAACCGGATGTAGGGATTCACCTTCAACTCATCAGCAAGGGTAGACACCACCGGATCCTTGCCGTAAGCCTTTCTGTAAACCTCGATGTCCGGGTTCCCGGGTTCAATGGCCAGGGCCTCATTCAACGATCCCTCCACATAATCATGCCCCGCATACACCAGGGTATCCCCGGGCAGATCAGTCAATTGCTTCAAAGACCTGTAAAAGGCACTCAGATCTCCGGAAAAGCAATTGCCCACTGTGGCATTGAACAGAGTATCACCGGTAATCACAAACCCCTCCCCCTTAAAACAAACCGAATCTGCGGTGT
>JAKSBB010000593.1 GCA_022361315.1 Desulfobacterales bacterium | reverse complement strand
ATATTGAACCGTCCCTCCATGGTGTCGGGCATGAATTCTGGATCAACGGCAGGATGAACCGCAGCGAATTCCACACCGCTTCCGGCCGGATGCGCCATGGGGATGAAGTGAAGAGACATCTGGAGTATTTTTTCAGACTCATGAATAAAAATCATCTTGATTCCGAAATGCGGCTCTATATTCCCCCTGCCCTCAACCATAGTTTCGGCTATGGTAAAAACGGGTTTCAGGCCATTGCCGGGACCTTCGGCATTCAGTTGGTCACCCTGATGTTCAATCGCGCCAGATGCCGGGTTTCCCCTCAGTTTGATAAAGTTGGATGGGAAAGCGGGGTGGTTTTGATCGACCGGGGAGCCTCCCCTGTCCCCTGGAACCGCATCGCACCTGAGCCGGAAATCAATGAGACCCAGTCCCTACTCTCCCTGCATTGGGCCAATATTCTTCATCAGGATCCCCGGAAGAACCCGGAGGTGGTTCACGCCTGGGTAAAAGCGATAAATAAAAAAATTAGAGCGGAGAATCTCCTTCCGGCCCGGGATATTGCACAGTTTTTGACCCAGTTTTTGCATCGTATCCGAACACAGATCAGAAGAGAGGGAAACACCGTTATTGCAGACCTGGGTTGGATTGAAGAAGTTCCCGGCTCGGCCCTGGGAGACGCTGTCTTTTTTTCAGTCAGCCCGACCTCAACACTGACTATTTTGGGAACAGAGGAAATGCCGGCCACGTCCCCGGAGGAAGCAAAGTTCATCAAACTACGTCTCCCGAAATCCGGGAAAATCGTTTTTGAATTTATCACCAAGTAAATGGCCGGCTATAACCACAAACCGCCTGCCCTGTGTACCTGAATCGGTGTTTAATCATGCCGGCGTTTATCCACCGGGATCTGAATTTCCAGAAGCACGTCCTCTTCATTGGACACGGCGAGTTTGGAAAGGATCACCCGTTCCACGGCCGGGCCGGTGGCCCGGTGGTCTGAATCCCGGATGAATTGTTCAAGTATCTGCCGTGACGCCGGCAGGCTTTCATATGGGCCTTTGTGGAAAAAATAGGCGTAATATCCCCGGGGTAAAATATCGTTGGCCCTTTCGTCCACCGAGGGCAGGGCCACTTTTCTGAAGATCTCTGCGTCATCAGGTCCGCTTTCCACCTCCACCATAAAATCATAAATATCCGCGTCAAATTCCTCCCGGCTGGACCGAAAAATCTTTTTAAAACAAAGCTCCATGGCATAGTGGTCGCCGGGTGGCGGGACTGTCAGTCTGAAAAGGGGGCGGTCGTCCACCCACTTGATACCCTTTTCATAGGGGGTGACGGCAAGTCCGGCCTTCATGGCGCTGAGCATGTTATCCAACTGGCGCTGGATGCGGTGGATATGGTCCAGTTTTTTCCGGATGGTTCTGCCCTGGGCTTCCAGCAGCTTAAGCCGGTCCCGGCTGTCCGGCCGATTCCTGAAATTCTTGATCTCTTTGAGCTGCATTCCCAGATTCTTAAGGAATAAAATGATATCCAGGTCTTCACACTGGTCGATGTGATAGTAGCGGTAGCCGGTGGCCGGATCCACCTCCCGGGGCCGGAACAGGTCGATTTTATCATAGTAGATCAGGGTCTGCTTTGAGATATTGTGCATCTGGGCCATTTCACCGGCCCGGAACATGATTTTCATTATTCCTCCGTTTCGGTCCCGGCGGTTACATTTCTTTACAAAACATATCCGAACCAGGGGTTGACTCTATAGTTACTATATACCTTATCTTGCCGCATTCGAAAACACCTGGAACACAGGAGTACATGCCATGGAAGCCCTCTTTTCACGGAATTGGTCTGTGAAGGAATTTATAAAATTTGTCCTGCCCTCGGTGATGAGCCTGATCACCATTTCTCTCTATATGATGGTGGATGCCGTGTTTGTTTCCCGGTACGCCGGGCCCATGGCCCTGGCCGCTGTGAACATCGTGATGCCCCTGTTCAACCTGTCCATCGGCCTGGCCATCATGACCGCAGCCGGTTCTTCGGCTATCATCGGTATTGAACTGGGGCAAAAACGCTATGACGCTGCCAACCGCCATTTTTCCCTGACGTTTTGTTTTCTTTTGGGGCTCATGGCCGCCTTTTATATCGGCGTCCGTGCCGGCGGTATAGAGCAGATCGCAAGGCTGCTGGGGGCGTCGGATATCCTGGCCCCCTTTTGTACCGCCTATCTGGAGATGTTTCTTCCGGGTATCACCGCCGTACTTCTTCAATTGTTTTTTGAGTATTTCATCCGGCTGGACGGTCGTCCCGGGTACGCCTTCCTGATAACCCTGGCATCGGGACTGACCAATGTGGCCCTGGACTACTGGCTCATCGTACATATGGACATGGGGATCCGGGGGGCCGGTATCGCCTCAACCGCCGGGATCCTGGTGGCGGTGGCCATGGGGATCATTTACTTTCTTTTCAGGGCCGACAACCTTAAACCTGCCCGGCCTGCGGCAGATATCGGCTTTCTCTGTAAATCCCTTGTGAACGGCTCCTCGGAAATGGTGACGGAATTATCCTCCGGGGTGAAGATCCTGGTGTTTAACCTGATCATTATCCAATATGCCGGAGAGGCCGGTGTGGCGGCCATGGCCATCTTTTTGAATCTATACTTTGTCATGAGTTCATTCCATGTGGGCCTGATCATGGGAACAGCCCCGGTGTTCAGCTATAATTTCGGTGCCGGTAATTTCCCAAAGGTCCGTCAACTGGTGGGACAGGCACTTACAGCTTCGGCCGTGGCAGCGGCGGTGGTATTTATCCTGGCCCAGACCCAGGCCTCTTCTATCATTGGGTGGTTTACCCGGGACGCCCGGGTGTTCTCCATTGCCGCCGAAGGCTTCAGAATTTTTAGTTTCACCTTCCTGTTCAACGGATTCACCATCCTGGCCTCGGGATTTTTTACGGCGGTGGGCAACGGCAAAATATCCGCATCGATTGCGGCCATGAACAGTATCGTTTTTACCCTGGGATTTGTGGCGGTGCTGCCCGGTTTTATGGGGCTGAAGGGGGTGTGGACCTCGGTACCCCTGGCCGAGTTTACCGCCATGATCATGTCTGCGGTATTTTTTATGAAATTCAGAGGGGTGTATGTCACCCCGGACCTGGGGAACAACGCCGCTTTAAACCAATGTTAATCCCCTTTCCGATCCAATTCGGAATTCAGACTATATAAGGAATTTTATCATGAGATTAAAACAAATAACGACCATGGCCCTTATGATCTTGTGCCTGACTGGAATGGGATGTATCGACCGGATTCTTCCCGCTAAAGAGACTTCGGCCGGACAGGAGCAGGCCTCAGAAGCCCATGCCGGTTTCCCGCCACCGGCTGTTGATATTGTTACAGTGGAAACCCGCCCCTATACAAGAACCGCGGACCTGCCCGGCCGGATTTCCGCAGTCCGTTCGGCCGAGGTCTGTGCACGGGTGGCCGGCATTGTCCTGAGCCGGGAGTTTGAAGAGGGCAGCGATGTAAAGAAGGGGGATATTCTTTTCCGTATCGATCCGGCCCCCTTCCAGGCTGCCCTGGCCGGGGCCGAGGCGGAAATGGCCCGGGCCCGGGCCGACCTGTATGATGTACAAACCATATTCCGTCGGTACAAAAAGCTGGTCAAAAGCGAAGCCGTATCTCAGCAGGTCTATGATTCCGCCGCTGCCAAGGTAAAAATGGGGGAAGCGGCTGTGGCGCTGGCCCAGGCGAATATCAGGACAGCACGTCTCAACCTGAACTACGCCACGGTGCGGGCACCTATTTCCGGCCGTATCGGCCGGGCCAGGGTAACAGAAGGGGCTCTGGTGGGCCAGGGAACGGCCACGGTGATGGCTCAGATCCGTCAGCTGGACCCCATCTATGCTGATTTTAATCAGCCGGTATCTGAATATCTCCGGCTTAAAACTCGTTTGACAAAAACTGATGGCAGCCAAAACACGGATGCCCGAGTGATCCTGACCCTGGAAGAGATCAAAAACACCCGCACCGGCCGCCTGCTTTTTACCGATGCACGGGTGGATGAAACCACGGGCCAGGTTTCCCTTCGGTCGGAATTCCCCAATGAAGACGGTCTGTTGCTGCCCGGGATGTTTGTCCGGATCAAGACCCCGCTGTCAACGAATCCTGAAGCGGTATTCATCCCCCAGCGTGCGGTTCTCCGTGACGCGGACGGCAAAGCCCGGGTCATGGTGGTGGGTGACAATGGCGTTGCCAATCCCCGGGATGTGATCACGGGTACCATGGTGGACGGAAGTTGGGAGATCCTCCGGGGCCTTTCCGCCGGGGAAAAAGTGGTTTCCACCGGAGCGGATAAGGTACGCCCGGGCATGGCACTGGCCATGGCCGATACGGATGTCCCGGTGGCGGAAACTGCGGTGAATTAGGAAGGAGTAACCATGTCAGAATTTTTTATCAACCGTCCCAATTTTGCCTGGGTGGTGGCCATATTCATCTGCCTGGCCGGTGCCTTGGCCATCCCCTCCCTGCCTGTGGAGAAATATCCCCAGGTGGCGCCGCCCCAGATTTCCATCCAGGCCGTATACCCCGGGGCCTCGGCCACGGTGCTCAACGATTCGGTGATCAGTCTCATTGAGGAAGAGCTCAACGGTGCCAAAGGCCTGCTCTACTATGAGTCCACCTCCAGTTCCAACGGTATGGGGGAGATCACCGTTACCTTCCAGCCGGGTACCGACCCGGCCCTGGCCCAGGTGGATGTCCAGAACCGGATCAAGAAGGCAGAGTCCCGGCTGCCCGAAGCGGTTAAGCAGCAAGGCCTCCAGGTGGAGCAGGCCAATGCCGGTTTCCTTGTGATCTACTGCATGTCTTATAAAGACAAGAATTCCAACAAAGATCCCCAGGCCCTTGCCGACTTCATGGCACGGAACATCAACAACGAGATCCGCCGGGTGCCCGGTGTGGGCAAGGTTCAGTTTTTTGCTTCGGAAAGTGCCATGCGGGTATGGGTGAATCCGGAGCTGTTGCTGAAATACGACCTTTCCCTGGCCGATGTCAACGCTGCCATCACAGCACAGAATGTCCAGGTGCCGGCGGGTAGTTTCGGTGACCGGCCCGGTACAGGTTCCCAGGAGCTGATGGCCTCATTCGCACTTAAGGGGACCCTGACCACCCCGGAAGAGTTCGGTCGCATTGTGCTTAGGGCCGATGCCAACGGCGCCATTGTCCGGCTGTCCGACGTGTCCCGTATTGAAATCGGGTCCCAATCCTATAATTTTGATTCCCGGGTCAACGGGATTTCCGGTTCCTGTGCTGCGGTTCAGCTGGCCCCCGGGGCCAATGCCCTGAATACGGTACAGGGGGTGAGACAACGCCTTGAAGAGTTATCTGCCACCGTACCGGCGGATATGGAAGTGTCCGTACCCTACGATACCTCCCGGTTTGTCAGCGTGGCCATCGAAAAGGTGATCCATACCCTGGGAGAGGCCGTGGTGCTGGTGTTCATCGTGATT
>JAKSBB010000386.1 GCA_022361315.1 Desulfobacterales bacterium | reverse complement strand
GATACCACCTACCATATCCGGGTGGCGGCAGGACTGAAAGCGGCGGACGGTACAACCCTGAAGGAAGCCGTGGCCTACGAGCTCACCACCCGGTCGGCCGAGCCCATGATTATCTTCGGCAGCCGGGGATTTATCCTGGCATTCAAGCTGGTCCGGGGGCTGCCGGTGGACAGTCTGAACATCAAGCAGGCGGACATTGATTTTTTCAGAATACGTCCGGATAAAATCGCCGCATTCAGAGAACGTTTCCACTCCGGTGACAAGCTCTACTACTACGAGAGCCGGGAGCTTGGCAAGATGGCCGACCTGGTGTACTCCGGCCGCTGGGATCTGGACATCAAAAAGGACCTGCGTACCCAGGTCAACATCCCCATCACCCATATTGAAGAGCTGAAGACACCCGGGATTTATTTTGCCGTGCTCAAGGGGGCCGGGCACTACGAATACGGATATACCACCACCTGGTTCACCATCTCCGACCTCGGCGTCCACGCCAGGGTATATGACCGGCAGATGTCCTTTTATGTGCAGTCGCTGGCATCGGCGGAACCGGTGACTGATGCCAGGTTGGAAGGCTTTGATAAGAAGGGAAAGACCCTCTTTGTCCGGAGCACGGATGCCCCCGGCCGGGCGGATGTGCGGGACCGGTTTGATTCTCTCTCCCTGGTATCCGTGACAAAGGACAACCACATCAGTCTCCTGCCCATGGATACACCGGCAATGGATCTCTCCGAGTTTAAAACCGGCACCGCCCCGTTCCGTCCTGTGGATCTTTTTGTTTACGGTCCCCGGGATATTTACCGGCCCGGTGAGACGGTCTACCTGGACGGCATCCTGAGGAATCAGGACGGTGCCATGACCCCGGGGGTGCCGGTGCGGGCAAAGGTGGTCCGGCCTGACGGCCGAATGATCCGGGAGTTCACCTGGAAACCCGGTGAACAGAATCATTTTTATACAGACTTTCAACTGCCGGCCAATGCCCTGACGGGACGGTGGCGGGTGGAATTCACCCACGGCACCGGCCGCCTGGCCGATTATCCCTTCATCGTCTCCGAATTTTTGCCCGAACGGATGAAACTGGATATTGTGGCGGATGATGATGAGAACTTTCTTTCGCCGGATCAGCCCCTTGAGATCCTTCTCCAGGGGGACTTTCTCTACGGTGCGCCCGCAGCCGGCAGCCGGGCCAATGCCCTGGTCCATGTGAAGCCGGCCCGGGAATTGTTCAGGGACAAGTGGCCGGGGTACCAGTTCGG
>JAKSBB010001074.1 GCA_022361315.1 Desulfobacterales bacterium | reverse complement strand
CATTTATCAAGAATTTCAAGGCAGGCACCATTGTCCAGGGCGGCTCCACCATTACCCAGCAGGTGACCAAATCCTTTCTTCTCACGCCGGAGCGAACCTATAAACGGAAGCTGAAAGAGGCCATCCTGGCCTACCGCATTGAAAAAAAGTTTTCCAAGGATGAGATCATCTATCTCTACCTGAACCAGATCTACCTGGGCCATGGGGCCTACGGGGTGGAAGCGGCGGCAGAGAACTATTTCGGCAAGCACGCCAAGGACTTGAAACTGGCGGAATGCGCCATGCTGGCCGGCCTGCCCCAGGCCCCCAGCCGTTACAGCCCCTTTCGGTTTCCGGACCGGGCAAAACAACGTCAGATTTACACCCTCAACCGGATGAAGGAAGAGGGGATGATTTCCAATCTGGACGTCACGGCAGCCATCGACGAAAAACTGGACATCAAACCCCGGAAAAACTGGTTCATCGAGCGTGTCCCCTGTTACACCGAACATGTCCGCAGATATGTGGAAAAAAAATACGGTGAAGACATGCTGTACAACCAGGGCCTGAACATCCACACCGCCGTAAATATAGAACTCCAGAAAATTGCCAGAACATCGGTTAAAAAGGGGCTCGCCGACCTGGACAAACGAACCGGATACCGGGGCCCCGTTAAAAACATTCCCGCCCTGAAAATTGAAGGATTCTGCAGAGAAGTGGCGGCGTCCCTGGACGGCAATCTCCCCCAGAAAGGCGGCATCTACCAGGGGGTGGTACTTTCGGTGGATGATGAAAACAAGGTCACCCGGGTACGTGTGGGAGATGTTCACGGACTCATCCGTCTGGCCACCATGACTTGGGCACGGAAACCCAACCCTAAAGTGGCCTACTACGAAACAAAAGTCAGAAACCCGTCTGAAGTCCTCAAAGCCGGAGATATCATCTTCGTTCAGGTGATCAACGAAATCATGGAGGACAACGAATACGAATTTGCCCTCTACCAGGACCCCATGGCCCAGGCCGCATTGCTGAGCATCGAAGCGGAAACCGGACATGTAAAAACCATGATCGGCGGCAGGGATTTCAGAAACAGCCAGTTTAACCGGGCATATCAGTCCAGACGCCAGCCCGGGTCGGCATTCAAACCCATTGTGTATGCCGCAGCCCTGGATAAAGGATATACGGCGGCTTCGGTAATTATAGATTCCCCTGTGGTGTTTGAAGACACGGTACGGGATTTTGTCTGGAAGCCCCACAATTATAAGGAAAAATTTTATGGTCCCACCCTGTTCCGGGAAGCCCTTGCCAAATCCAGGAATATCGTCACCATAAAAATCCTTCAGGACATTGGCATTGAATATGTGATTGACTACGCCCGGAAACTGGGTGTCACCTCCGAGATCAACCGGGACCTGTCCATTGCGCTGGGGTCCTCCGGTCTGTCCCTGCTGGAAATCGTCAATGCCTATTCGGTTTTCTCCAATCTGGGCTACCTGATCGAACCCGTATTTATCACCAAAATCTACGACAGGGACGGCAACCTCATTGAGACCTCAAAGCTGGTTCGGAAAAAGGTCATTGATATGAGTACGGCCTATATCATGACCAGCATCCTGGAAAGCGTTGTAAAATCCGGTACGGGCC
Source organism: Desulfobacterales bacterium (assembly GCA_022361315.1). The sequence goes on along the minus strand of JAKSBB010001074.1, from coordinate 16,778 downwards.
GGCGGGTCAAAGCTTTGAAACGGCCGGTGGCCGGTAAAACCGGTACCACCAACAACCTGTTTGATGCGTGGTTCCTGGGCTTCACCCCGAGATTTACCACAGGTGTATGGGTGGGCCTGGACCAGGAAGCCCCCCTTGGCAAAGGGGAAACCGGATCCCGGGCCGCCAGCCCCATCTGGCTGGATTACATGCAGAATGCCCTGGAAGGAAAACCGGTCCGGACCTTTAACGTGCCGGAAGGCATCGTGTTCGCCAGGATTGATGCGAAAACCGGCCTCCTCCCCATTGAAGAGAGCGAAAAGACCATCTTTGAATCCTTTAAAGAGGGTACCGTCCCCACAGAATATACGCCGCAGCCGGATGCCGTATCCGGTTCGGAAGATCTTTTCAAGGAAGGCCTATAGCCAGGGAGCTAATCCCAATCCGCTTTCACCTGGTCCGGAAACATGGTATCGCTCGTCCGGACCAGAAATTCAATCTCCGGAAATCTGTTGTTCAGTTTTTTCAAGTTGCGTTTGCGGTCCCCCTGGAGCCTTGACAGCGATCTTGGATGAACGCGTAATATCACCCGGCCGGAGGTGTCCTTTTCAGACGTCAGCAGTATCGCAAGCGCGTCACAGGCCTTTTCATACATCAATTCGGAATACACCAAATGTCCGAACGCAGGGTGCCACGGCCCGGCCAGCACCTGTGAGGCATCATCCATCATCTCGCTTGCCTGCAGCCCCATACGCGCAACCGTCACCCCCGCCCCGGAAAAGATCTGCCACATTTCAGCCACCAGGCTCACCGCCCGGTTAAGAGTCAACGGTTCATAGCGCCCCTCTTTGTAGTGATGCGCAAGACGGCTGCCGGCCAACACCAGCACCGGGTAAATCCGGGCAAGATCAGGGTGCATTGCCGCCAGGGCCCGGCAAGAATCCAAAGCCGTCGACCGGGTATCACCGGGCAGACCGGCCATCACCTGGACACCGACTCCTATCCCTTCTTCCCGCAGCAATTCAACAGCCGCTTCGGTATCTGCCCGTGTATGCCCCCTGCCGGCAGCCCGGAGCACCGCATCATCCATAGACTGCACCCCGAGTTCCACCAGGGTCATCCCCAGCGGCTTTACTAAATCCAGAGATTCCCGGGTTACCGTGTCCGGCCGGGTGGAACAGCGGACACCATGGATGTGGCCCGCATCCACATAGGGTTGAATCCGGCGGAGAAACCCGAGAATCTCAGCGTGGGGCAATCCGAGAAAATTACCTCCGAAAAAAGCCACTTCCACCCGGGAACGCGTCCCCTTATACTTCAGATAGGACGCGATGGTCTCTTCCAGGTCAACGGCCTGGCAGGCATCGCATGAAACAGAAGTAATTAAATGCTGATTACAGAAGATACACTGATGAGGACATCCCCGGTGGGGAATAAAATAAGGAATGACCAGAGGGGCCGGCATGGCGGGCTTAGGTAAAATCAGGGTTAACCCGGATCAGGGCGTTCCTGGCCGCATCCTGTTCTGCCGCTTTTTTGGTTTTTCCCCGGCCAAGCGCCTTTACCGCATCCATACAGATACTGATCTCAAAGGTTTTATCGTGATCCGGACCGATTTCTTTTTCCACGGCATATTCGGGGGTGGTGCCGTAGCGTTCCTGGGCATACTCCTGGATGGTGCTCTTGTAGTCCACGGTTTTACATGAAGATAATGTCTTTTTAACCGGCATCTCGAATAAGGCGTCCAGCATTGCCTTGGTCCGGTCAAATCCGGCATCCAGATAAACTGCGGCAATGACAGCCTCAAAGGCATCCGACAGGATCGAATTTTTATCTCCGCCGCCGGACAGGAACTCTCCCTTACCAAGCTTAATAAACCGCCCCAGATCAATCTTGCGTGCCATGGCCGCCAGGCCGGGCTCGCTCACAAGGTTGGATCGCAGTTTGGACAGTTCACCTTCCCGTTTTTCAGGGTCTCCGGCCATCAGCATATGACCGACACACAGCCCGAGTACGGCATCCCCCAAGAACTCAAGACGTTCGTTGTCACTGTCACAGGAACTCTGGTTTTCATTCATATAGGAACGATGGCACAGGGCGTTTGACAACAGAGAACGGTCTTTAAAGGTGTAATTCAGATTGGTTTCCAGCAACTCAAGGCGCGGCTGGGTACGCAGTTCCACAAGACGCTCCGTCAGCGTTTTGAATACGGATGGGCAAACCTTAAGTTCTCCCTTGCCACAGCCCAACTCAACACCACGGTTAAACTCGCCGTGAAAATCCGATCCCCCGGTCGCCACCAGCCCCTTCCTGCGCGCCAGGGTCTCCAGCGTCTTGATCTGTTCAGCGTCGTGGTCGGTATAATACACTTCCAGCCCCTCAAGCCCACACGCCGCAAGTGACTCGACAAACCCCTCAAGCCCCCCATCATCATCAAACTCCAGAAGCCCGGGATGTGCCAGCACCGGCAGGCCGCCGGCATCCAGAATGATCCGGATGGCATCTTCACAGGATATTTTATACTTGTCGACGTAGGCGGGCTTCCCTTTTCCCATGTACAGGTCAAAGGCCGCCCTGAAACTTTCCACATATCCCTTCTCCACAAGGAGTTCGGCAATATGGGGCCGGCCGGTCTGATCGGCACCGAAACGCTCGACCACCTCAGCCATGGAAATATCAAATCCCAGATCATTTAATCGCTCAATGATCATGGGATTTCGTCTTTCACGGGCGGTTACCGCATCCGCCAGTACCTTGTTAAGCTTCCGGTCGTAGACGGAGAACCCGTATCCCAGCATATGGATACTGCCGAGATGCTTGAATGCGTCAGGGGGCTCACAGGAAATTTCAACACCCGATATGAATTCCACCGGGTAGGAATGGATGACTGAAAAAATTTCTTTGATTCCGGCAATGGAATCGTGGTCGGTCAGGGAAATAGCTGTGAGACCGGCCTTCTGCGCCAGCCCGAGGATCTGCTCCGGAGAAAAAGATCCGTCTGACGCAGTTGAATGTATATGAAGATCTATCAATGGTTAAACGTTCGCACTTTTACCAGGCATACAAAGAGGCAGAGAAACAATCGTCTAAAACCCCCGGGAAACTAAATTCCCAGCGCCTTTTCCATGCTCTCTTCCCTTGTTTTACACTCAATGCACTGGGTGGTCACAGGTCTGGCCTTTAAGCGGGCGATGGAGATTTCTTCCTCACAACTGTCACACACACCGAAAGTGCCGTTTTCAATTCGTGCCAATGTCTTTTTAATCTTTTTGATCAGTTTGTGCTCCCGGTCTCTGATGCGAAGTTCAAAACTTCTCTCAGCCTCATGGGATGCGCGATCCGTGGGGTCGGCAAAGTTTTCCTTGGGTTTGGTCATACCGGTCACTGTGGAATCGGCATGGGAGAGCAGTTCGTTGAGACGATCTGTCAAAAGATTCTTAAAATACTCAAGTTCTTCTTTTTTCATGGCAATGTCCTTCACTTAAAAATACAGCTCTCGGAGCGTCAGAAACCAGCATTATAACAGATCAACTTCCAAAGTAAAGCCTTTAACATTCTCCTAATATAGTGAAAACCACGGCGTCCGGCAAGTCCAAACCGTCATCGCCATGGTTTTTCGCATCAGGTCTTACACACAATGTCTGAAACGCTAATCCGGAATATCCAGATTAAACAATTGCCGGGTCACGTTCAGGTAAAGGGAGTCATCCCGGTGATCGCCGGTATTGCGCAGAAAAAGAATGGGATCATGGATGGCACGGGAAGCGATGGCACGTGTCATTCGCTGAATGGCAGCCACATCCGCCTCAGAAAGGTGAGAAAGACTGCCCAGGGTTTTTTCAAGTTCCATATCCACGATGGTCGTCATCTTATCGTTGATGGCCTTGATGGTGGGGACAATGGCCAGGCTGTCCAACCATTGCCGGAAGACCACCACAGCCTCCTCAACAAATCGTTTGGCCTTGACGGTTTCCTGTTCCCGTTGCTGGATATTGGATTCCACGACATTTTTCAAATCGTCGATATCATATACATAGGCATTGGAAATCTTATTGATACGGGGATCAATATCCCTGGGTACGGCAATATCAATGAAGAAGATGGTGTTGTGATTCCGCCGTTTCATGGCCTTTTTCACCTGATCCCGGGTCAGCACGTAATCCGTGGCACCGGTGGAGCTGATGATAATATCCACATCGGCAAGGGCATCTTCCCGCTCTTCAAAATGGACAGCCTCACCGTTAAATTTCTGGGCCAGGCTCAGGGCATTTTTAAAGGTCCGGTTGGCTACGACGATTCGTTTGACACGATGTGAAATCAGATGTTCCACTGCCAGTTCTGCCATTTCACCGGCCCCCAGCAGCATGACACTTTTGGTGGACAGATCGGAGAAAATCTTGCTGGCCAGTTCCGTTGCGGCATAGGAGATGGAAACGGCATTGTCTCCGATACCTGTCTCCTTTCTCACCCGTTTGGCCACGGAAAAGGATTTATGCATGAGACGATTGAGCAACACCCCTGCAGCCCCCACCTTGATGGCAGTTTTATAGGCCTGTTTGACCTGCCCCAGAATCTGCGGTTCTCCCACCATCATGGAATCCAGACTGGACGCCACACTGAACATATGGCGGATGGCATCCTCCCCGTGATGGATATAGAGCGAAGAACGAAATTCCTCGACCGGCAGGTTCTTGTGGGCGGAAATGAACGCTATGACCGTGTCGATCTCATCCTCGGTTTCCGGGATATAGAGAATCTCCATACGGTTACAAGTGGAGAAGACAAGGGCTTCCCGGATTCTGTCATCGTTCTTGAAATGCTCCAGTGCGGTCAGGGTCTCATCTGTGGTAAACGAAAGCTTTTCCCTCAATTCCACGGGTGCGGTTTTATGGTTGGCCCCAATTAAAATTATCTCGGACATGTTACTCTCACTGCCTCTGCTGTGTTACAGGCGTTCTGCCGTCTCACTTTTAATAATCGCTTTCATTACAATACTACTGGGTAAAGGCCTGGTGGTGGCCGCCCATCAGCAGATTGACCCCTAAAAAGGTAAAAATGATGATACCAAAGCCCACAATGGACATAATGGCGGATTTTCTTCCCCGCCAGCCCGAATAGATCCTGAGATGAAGGAGGGCCGCGTATACCACCCAGGAACCCACGGAGAAAATCTCTTTAAAATCCCAGCTCCAGAATTGTCCCCAGACGGACTTCGCATAGATGAACCCGGTTACCAGTCCGAATGTCAACAGGGCAAACCCTGTGGTAATGCAGGTATAAGAGACCATATCAAGAAAATCCAGGGAAGGCAGGCGCTTGAAAAAGAACCCCGGGTTTTTGCCTTTAATCCCCATCTCCTGAATGAGATAAAGTATACCTGCCCCGCAGGCAAGGCCCAGAGCCGCCTCCCCCGTGAACACAAGGATGATATGGGAATAAAACCAGAATCCACGTAGAATCTTATCCGGTGCCACAGGGGTGTCCGGAATAATCATCACGGCCAGCATCAGAACAGAGAGCATCACAGCGGCGAACACACCCAGGATTTTCAGGTTAAAGCGCCACTGGACGTAAATGAACATAATACCGAATGCCAACGCGGACATGGATAGACTCTGCACCAGGTTATGAATGGGGAGCCCACCGGAGGAAATCCCAAGCTGCACAACACTTACAAGGTGCATTCCCACAGCAATTGCTGTGAGAGTAAAGGCGGATTTCTGAATCCGGTCCTTCTGGTGAAACAGATAACAAAGATATCCGGCCATGCTGATAAAGTAGAGCAGTGCCGCCCCTTGTAATAATATATTGGAAAGTGTCATCTAATCATTGACTCCTGTTCTGTTGCCCTGTCCGGAGATGTATTCGCCAATTCCTCAAAAACAAATTTGGGACCGACCACATCCCCCAGTACTTCATTGATTCGGACAGTTTCTCCCCGGGCAATCATCTCCACGAGACCGGCCCCCACCAATTCAGTAAAAACCTTTTTATGCCCTTCCGGGTCATGGCCTTCAGCAAGCATTCTGGATCTGATATTTGCCATCAGGCTCAGCATCACACCATATTCCGGGCCGAATTCCGCAGCCAACTCTTTTCGCAACCGCTTGGCAAGTGCCGGGCTGGCACCGCAGGTGGATACGGCGATCAAAAGATCCCCCCGGGCCACCACAGACGGTAAGATAAAATCCCCTTTGTCCCGGCCGTCGGCTATATTGCAGAGCACCCCTTTTGTTCGAGCGGCTTGCCGGATCTTTGCATTGAGGGACTGGTTGTCAGTTGCGGCAAACACCAGATGAACACCGTCCAGATCCCCTTCTGCGAACCCTCTTTTTTCAAAACGGATATCCCCGGACGTCTCAAGCGCCGGGTCACACTCAGGACTGACCACCGTTACCCTGGCCCCGGCCCTTGCCAGCCCTTTGGCTTTCCGTGTCCCCACTTTACCGCCGCCCACCACCAGGCAGGCCTTATCTTTTACATCCAGAAATATGGGGTAATACTTCATATATCTATATATTGTCCTGTCTTACAAACCTGCGCCCCATCCCAATTTGAATGAAAGCATCCTTGTTTGAATAAGGGATTTAATATATAGTGTCGCTTGGATTTTTTCAATATTTATTAAACTTGAGGGCATTGCAGTGATCATCGATTCCCATACCCATCTTTTCCCGAAATCGGTTCAAAATGACAGGACACCCTACTTTAAAAACGAACCTGAATTTAAGCTCCTGTACAACTCCCAACGGGCAAAAATCACAACGGTTGAAGAGCTTGTGACGGTCATGGACACGCACCGGGTAGACGTTTCCGTGGTCAGCGGATTCCCCTGGCGGAACCCGGATTTTGCACGGGAGAACAATGACGCCGTCATCCAGGCGGTACAGGCCTATCCGGACCGGATTCGCGGACTGGCCTGCTTTGATCTGGCCTGGGAAGGGGCAGCAGACGAGGCAGCCCGGTGTATCGACCAAGGACTGTCCGGGGTCGGAGAACTGGCCTTCTACCTCTCCGGGATTGATGCAAGGGCCATCCGCCTGCTGGAACCGGTGATGGATCTGCTCAGACAAAAAGGCAACCTGCCCTGTATGATCCACACCAACGAACCCCTGGGCCACCCCTACCCCGGAAAAACACCGGTGACACTTGAACAGATTGACGGACTTGCCAGGGCGTTTCCGGAAAATAAAATTATTCTGGCCCACTGGGGCGGCGGCATTTTCTTCTATCACATCATGAAAAAGGAGATGAAGGAACGGCTGAAGAACATCTGGTATGATACGGCGGCATCGGTCTTTTTGTATGATGCCTCGGTGTACATGATGGCAAAGGCTGCCGGTGTGCTGGATAAGGTTTTGTTGGGTACGGATTTTCCCCTGCTGACACCGGACCGGTACTACAAAGACATTGATGCCAGCGGCCTTGCCGATGATGAAAAGGCAATGGTACTTGGAGCCAATGCCATGCCCCTGTACCCGGACGTAAAACCCGTATTCTAAATCTCAGACAAGACCTGTGCCGGTGCAGATGAATCGCGTCAAGCCACCGGCATGGTGATGGTGAAACAGGTGCCCTTTCCCCGCCGGCTTTCCACTTCAATGCGGCCGTTGTGGTATTGCACAATATGCTTTACGATGGCAAGACCTAAACCTGTCCCCCCCTGGTCCCGGCTCCGTCCCTTATCCACCCGGTAAAACCGGTTAAACAGCTTGGGCAGATGCTCCTTGTCAATGCCGGAACCCGTATCCGCCACCCGTATGGTTGCCTGGCCGTTCTTCCGGGTAACATCAACCCTTACCCGGGTGTTTTCAGGGTTATACTTCACGGCATTGTCCACCAGGTTGAATATGGCCTGTTCCATGAGAATGGGGTCAACCCGAACCATGACCTGCTCAAGGCATTGAACGTCAAGGGAACTGCCCTTGGCCAGGGCCTTTTCCCTGCAGAAACTCACCGCCCCCTGAACCAGGGATGCCAGGGGATGGGTTTCGAATTCGATATCCGTGCCTTTCAAGCGTTCCAGCCGTGACAGGGCCAGCAAATCGTTGATCAGCCCGATCATCCGGTTGGCATTTTTTTCTATGATGCTTAAAAACCGGCCGTACGCTGCCGGGGCATCCTCTGTTTCCGGACGATCCGTCATCATCTGCTGCAAGGTCTCGATAAACCCCTTAATGGTGGTTAACGGAGTTTTCAACTCGTGGGAGACATTGGCGGCGAAATCCTTGTGCATGGTTTCCAGCAGACGAATCCGGGTGATATCGTGGAAAATGATCAGGGTGCCGATCCGTTCTTCGTTGGTATCGTATAATGCCGTTGAATGGATATTTAATATCAGTCGTTCGTCCCGTTGGATAACAATGTCATCTTCCACCGGTTCGTGGGTGGCCAGGGCTTTTTGAATAAAAATCTGAAGATCATAATTCCGGGCCACTTCAAGCACATTTCTATGCTTCAGTGTTTCCGGGGAAAAATCAAAGATCTTCGCCGCAGCCGTATTGATGGTAATGATATGCTCGTTTCCGTCAACCGCGATCACCCCTTCCTGCATACTCCCGTGTATGGCTTCCAGTTCCCGGCTCCGGTTTCTGACATCCATGATCTTTTTATCCAGTTCGGAGGCCATGGAATTCATGGACTTGGCAAGCTGGGACAATTCTTCCGTATCTGTGGTGGGCAACCGGTTGTCCAGATTGCCTTTGGAAAACTCTTCGGCACCTTTGCGCATTTGCTCCACCGGTTTGGTGATCCGCCCGGAGACATAGAGACTGGCCACGGCAGCAGCCATAATTGTTACGACCAGGGCAAGTAAAATGGAATTGCGAACGGCGGATATCCGGGTATCTATATCTGAAATGGACACGGCGGTCCTGATGACGGCCCCGCCCTTTTTGTCCGGGATCATGGGCAGGGCAATGTACATCATGGTTTTGTCCAGGGTGGAGCTATAACGGATGTTCACCCCTTTTTCGCCGCGGAAGGCCCGTTGGATTTCCGGCCGGTCCGTATGGTTTTCCATGGTTTCGATACGGGCAAAGGAATCACCGATCACCTCCCCCGAAGGCAGGATAACGGTAATCCGGGTGTTGATCCGCCCGCCCACCTCTTTACAAAGGGCATCCATCTCACTTACGGGAAGTTTATCGCCGTGGAGCGCCCGGGCAAACCGGTCCTGGACAAGTAAAGCCCGGACCGATAGTTCCCGTTCCGAGCTTTCCAGAAAAAAATCCTTAAAGTAATTGGTGGCGTACCAGGTGACTGCGGTCAATGACAACAGAATGATGATCAGAAATGAGGGGAAGATCCGCCAGATCAGCTTTGGTTTCTTTTGGTGCATCTAAGCAGGTTGCTTTCGTATTCGGGTCCGGCTGGGATTACTCTTTAAATCGGTATCCCACACCCCGGACGGTTTCAATGCAGGACGCATAATTCCCCAGTTTTTTCCGCAGCCCGACGATGATAACATCAATGCTTCGCTCGGTCACTGCATAATTTTCTCCGTGAATGGCATCCACTATCTGCCCCCGGGTAAATACCCACCCCTTTTTCTCGGCCAAAAACGAGAGCAGTTCGAACTCGGACAGGGTCAGTTCCACCACCTTGCCTTCAATGGTCACCCGATGTTTGGCACGGTCAATAACCATGTCTCCTTCCTGGCGGACCCGCACCGGGGTTTCTGCAGTATTTTTCTGGCGGCGTCTGAGGATGGCGCGGATTCTCGCGGTCAGTTCTCTGGGACTGAAGGGTTTGGACATATAATCGTTGGCCCCCAGTTCAAGCCCGGTGACGATATCGGACTCCTCCCCCTTGGCGGTGAGCATGACGATGGGGATATCTGCGGTGGCATCGTTATTTTTCAGGTACTTGGTGACTTCAAGGCCGTCAATCCCCGGCAACATGAGATCCAGTACCATAAGATCCGGGCCGGACTGCTTGGCAATTTTAATGGCCTCTTCCCCGGTCATGGCCTGGAGAATGTTGTACCCTTCACTTTTGAGGTTAAACTTAATTAATTCAAGAATATCTTCTTCATCATCAACGATCAGTATGGTTTCCTTGGACATGGTCCTATCCTGTTCTTATTTGGGTTGGCCGCCTGCTAAAGCCCTGGGGTCAGCAAAATTCCTTAGGAATGGCGGATGATTTCACCCTCTATGAGATAAATCACTTCCTCGGCAATATTCTTGGTGTGATCCCCCACCCGTTCAATATGCCTGGATATCAAATACATATTAATTATTTCTTCCACCATCTCAGGATGCTGCTGTATATCCTGCTTCATAACCCTGTAGGCATCATTGCGCATGGTGTTGACCTCTTCATCCATCTCACGAACTTTGTAGGCCATATCCACATCCATACTGACCAGGGCGTCGAGGCTGAGCTTGAGCATCTTCGCAGCCTGCTCCGCCATGGCTGTATAATCATATTTGAACTTATTTGAATTCTGTGCAGACGTTTTATAGCGCTGAGAAATATTTACGGCATAATCGGCAATACGTTCCAGATCGTTGTTGATTTTAATCACTGCGACGATCAATCTCAGATCTGTGGCCACGGGCTGATACAGTGCGAGGGTTTTCAGGCATTCTTCTTCCACCTCAACCTCGCGCTCATCCACCCTGAAATCCGTATCGATAATTTCCTGGGCCTGCTCAAGATCTTCTGTCTGTATGGCGTAAATGGCTTTTTTGAACCGGTCTTCCACCATGGCACCCAGGGAGAGGATCTCCTTTTTAATTTTGTGCATGGCCCGGGTCAGATGGGTTGTCATTCATATCTCCTAAGACGATGTTAGTGTTATATAAAAATTAAGGAGAAGTCTTACCTTCTCCTTGTTAGAAATCGGTTAGGATTGTGTTAACTACGAATTAAATCAGGCCCCCTCCATGCACAGACATTGGCCCTCTTGCAAGACTAAATCAACTTCTCCAAATAGAGGACGTTGCCCTTCTGATTATAGCGGTAACGGGTGAAATAAGTCTCCATGATCGGCATTCCCCGGCCGTGGTCGGCCTCCTCCGGCAGGGCTTCGTTTTTGACGTGCTGCCAGTCAAACCCGTCCCCCTGGTCCGCCACACTGACCCGGATGGCGTTATCCCTGTCAATATCCAGTTCCATCCGGACGAGTTTGTCCGGATCGTTTCTATTGCCATGCCGGACGGCATTTGTCAAACCTTCCCTCAGGACCAGGTTCACCGAAAAAATATGGGGAGAAAATACCTCTCCCCTGGATTCCAGAAAAAGCGTTACAGAGGCGCAGACATCGTCGATATGATCCATGGTAGAGGAGAACCGGATTTCCAGGCGGTGGTCTGATTTCACAAGTTCGTATACCCCCTTGGACCCAGTCATGATCACACCTCGACACAGAGAAGGACGATGTCGTCCTCCGGGCAGGAGTTATTGCCGAACAACTGGTCGATCATCTCTGCCGGCGCATCCTGAAAGGGAAAGCCCCGGAGGCTTGCATAAACCGGCAGCAGGCTGTCCGCCCCGGCCGCCCAGTTGATTTTGTTTTCCGCGGATTCAACCAGTCCGTCGGAATAGATAAAAAACCGGTCCCCCGGATTCACGGATATCCGTTTCTGTCCGAAGCCGGCATCCCGGAACATGCCGAGAATATCACCTTCTTCCTTCAGCAGATAAGGCTCACCATCCCTGGGCATACAAACCACTGGCGGATGGCCGGCATTGACCAGGGTGAGCTTCATGGTACTCCGATTCAGATGCATATAGCAGGCGGTGAGATATTTTCCCCCCGGCAAAATTTCCACCAGGACGTCATTGATCATCTTCATACTTTCAGCCGGCGAATAAACAGGCGTACAATTCTGGGCAAGGAGCGCCTTGACCGAAGCGGTCATATAGGAGGTTTCAATATCGTGGCCAGAGGAATCCGCCACAAAATACCCCGTAATATTGCCTGAAATATTGAGGATATCGTAAAAATCCCCGCCGGCCTCCTGAAGCGCTTTGTAATAGACACCGAACCTGGCATCCGGGAAATCCTCCGGCTGGGGAAGCATGGCCGCCTGAGCCTCTGTCACCTGACGCAATTTCCCGGCCTGGTCCTGAATCAGGGAGTTGGTTGCAATGGACAGCTTCAGGTGGATCCTGACCCGGGCCAGAACCTCCTGGGGATGAAAGGGTTTGATAATATAATCCACGGCCCCGAGCTCAAACCCGCGCAGCTTGGCATCCACCTCAGAAACCCCGGTGAGAAAGAGGACAGGGATGGGGTTGGTAACGGCATTATCCTTGAGTTTCTGAATGACGTCAAACCCGTTTTCACCGGGCATCTCGATATCCAGAAGGATAAGATCCGGCTGCTTATCAACGGCCATCTCCCTGGCATCCGGTCCGTTATCCGCCGTATAGACTTTATATCCCTCTTTGGTCAGGGCCTTTTCGATAAGCTTCAGGTTTAACAGGTTATCGTCAACGGCCAACACACTGTAAGGCTGTGCATTCTCAAGCACCATCATCACGCCCCTGTCAGTTGATTTTCCACCTGCGTCAGGTGGCCTTCCATGTCCGCCATATAATCGCCGAACCCCTCCAGACTGCCGTCCTTCCCCCTGAATTCCATGGTCTTGGCCAAATCCGCCATGTCCTCAAATCCCAGGTTGGCAGCCGCCCCTTTGATGGAATGCGCCGCCGCCGCGGCATCGGCAGGATTATCCCCGGCCATGGCGCCGAGAATCTTGTCCATGTCAGACCGGGTGGTGGTGATAAACAACTCAACCAACTCCGTGAAATCTTCCCGGTCGATCCCAAGGCGGGACGCCATTTCTCCAAAATCCATGAAGACTCCTAATTTTGATTATGTATGAATACGGGATGAAATCGTACGGGTAAAAGTATAAAGAAATAAACCAGAGTTGTAAACCACTATACTAGTTGAATTCAGTCGCACTCCCGTCGTAAATAGCGCCGGTGGACGCCAGAAGTTCATACCTGGCCTGGCGAAGGGTAATAAGGGACAAGGCGATGCGCTGCCGGGTTTCGGTGAGGGTATTCTGCACCTCATTCAGGGTAACCAGGTTGGCGGTGCCGTATTCATACTCTTTGGCCACCATGTCCCGGTTTTGCTTGGCAAGCACGGCATTTTCCCTGTACAGACGAAGTTGCTCCTGGGCCGAGGCAACGGAAAAGCAGTCCTGCCGTACCTGAGAAATAATCTCGTTTCTCAAGTTCTTCAGTGTCAGCTCGGCTTCGGCAGCGTCGGACAAGGCTTCCCGCAATGCGGCCCTGTCCTCCCCCCCGTCAAAAAGGGGGTAGCTTAATTCAATGCTCAGGGAATTCTCAATATCATCTGACCCGAAACCGGCACTGTTGGTCCGGTCAGCCCCGATGTTGCCGGAAAGGCTTACTTCCGGATAAAAATCAGACCTTGCCGCCCCTGCATCTGCACGGGCAATGTCCACTGCCAGGGCCTGCCGGCGAAGGTCAGGCCGCCGTACAAGCGCAGTATCAACTTCAACAGTCGGATCCGGGACGGACATATCGGCCTCATCCTCCGGCTTCGGAAATACCGGCTCAGGCAGATCTGAACCACCGGCATCTTCCCCCAGCAATGCAGCCAGGGCGGTTCTGGCCACGTCATAATCCCCCTGATATTTGGCCACTTCAATTCTGGCCTGGTTCATCCGGGTGTTGAAGTTGAGGACATCGCTGAGAGACCCCACGCCGGCTTTTTGCTTTATCCGAGCGGTCTCCAGCTGGGTGGCGTAAAACTTCCGGTTGGATTCGGAAATAAACTGGTTCGCCAGCGCAAGTTGGGCCGTATGAAAACTCTGGGCAACAGAGGCCAGCAGGGTCCGCACCGTATCGGCGTGTTCCTGAATTTCCTGGTCCCGGTCAAGCTCGGCGGATTCCAGGGCATACCGTCTGGAAAATCCGGAAAACAGCACCCAGGACGCGGTTAAAAATCCATCGTAGGTTTCATAGGTGCGGCTCAGACCGGAGGTTTCGTTTTCATTCCGGGACAGTTGCTTGCGAATGGCACTTGTGCTCACGTCCAGTTGGGGGAAATAGTCTGCCCTGGCCTGAATCACCCGTTCCCTGGCCTGCATCACCCGCTCTTCCACTGCTGCGATGGTGGGATTTCCGGCCAATGCCTTCTCAAATGCCTCCGGCAGCGTCAGCTCATGGGCAGCGGTCCGGGCCGTAAAACAAAAGGTCATAACCACAGCAAACAATATCCGTTTCATCATCCTTCCTCCTGCAACGGCTGACGGCCGCTTTCCTTCAAATGATCCAACCTCCGGGAGGCCGGCTCAAGCTGTGTCCGGGACTCAGGCCAGTTACCGGACCGGAACCAGTGGGCCACCGCGCGCATATCGTTTAATATGGCCAGAAGTGCGGGGATAAACACCAGGGTCAACACCGTGGCAAACAACACCCCCGATGCCAGTGATATGGCCATGGGAATCAGAAACTGCGCCTGCAGGTCGGTCTCCAAAAGCATAGGGGCAAGTCCCCCCACCGTACTCAGGGTGGTGAGAAAAATGGCCCGGAACCGCCTGGCCCCGCCCCTGAGCACAGCTTCAAAAAACGGAATATGCCGGGCCAGATTTTCGTTGATTCGTTCAATGAGGACGATGGCGTCATTCACCACCACACCGGTCAGGGCCACCATTCCAAAGAGACTCATCATGGACAGGCTGTATCCCATGAAATAGTGCCCCAGCACCCCGCCCACAATGCCGAAGGGGATGGTCACCATAATCACAAACGGCTGGAGGTAGGAACGGAACATGGTGGCCACAATGGTGAATATCCCCATCAGGGCAATGGGAAATCCGATCTTCAGGCTGCCCATGGATTCCCTGGACCGCTTCTTATCCCCTTTGAGCAGGATATTCAGATCCGGAAAATGTTCCTTTAATTCCAAAAGAAACCCCTCTGACAATTCATCGAATATCTCATTGGCGGTGGTGAGCCTGGTATTCACGTAGGCGGACACTTTGACGCTCCGTTTCCCGTCGGTTCTGCGAATGGTGGAGAACCCCGGTTCGTAGTCGATCTCCGCCACGGACCGCAGGGGAACCTCCACCCCGTCAGGGGTTCTGATTCGCATGGACTCCAAATCTTCAAGGGATCCGCGTTCTTGACGGGTATACCGGATCTTCACACGGACATCATGGTCCCCGCGCTGAATGCGCTGGGCTTCGTTTCCGTAGAAACCGGAGTTGACCTGGGACGCCAGGTCGGCCACGGTCAACCCAAGGGACCGGGCCTCCGGTTTCAGGGTAAATCGCAGTTCCTTTTTACCCTGGTTCAAATCGGATTTAATCTGGTATACCCCGTTGAACTCTTCAAGTGCCTCTTTAAGACTGTCTGTTGCCCTTACCAGCGTATTGAGGTCCTTATGGTGGAGTTCAAAGGCCAGGGGAGCCCGGCGGTGGCCGGGGCCCAATGCCTGGAAAGTCAGGGATTCCGCCCCCGGAATCGGTCCCAGCCTGTCTTCCCAGGCGAAAAGAATGTCTTTGGAATGCACCCCCCGGTCCTCCGATTCCAGAAGAATGGCCTGAACCATACCGGCGTGGGGGCCGCTTGAGGTCATACTGTCGGAGGATGCCCCCACAAAGGTTAACAGATCCCGGATCAGGGGGGCCCCGCTGCGGGTTTCAAAGGTTGAGGCATAGTCCAGCAACGCCGCCTCCATTTTTTCCATAGCCGCCTCGGTCACCACGGCAGGCGTCCCTTCGGGAAAGGCCACGGAAGCCGTTATCACGTACCCGTCGGTCTGGGGGAACACCGAGTACTTAACCATCCCCCCCCGGATCATACCGATGACGGCCAGCATCACCGCCACGGCCGTAAAAAATACCAGGTATCTATAGCTGAGGGCCCGGGAAAGAAAGGGGGTATAAATCTTATGGATAAAATTTTCCATGGCCCGGCTGGTGTAGCGGTTCAGGCGATCCGGATTCAGCCGTGCCCAAAAGGTCTTTGGTTTGCCCCTGTCCCTGTCGATCTCCGGCAAATTGTTCAGATGGGCCGGCAGCAGGATAAAGCAGTCCACCAGCGAAACCAGCAGACAGGCAATGACCACCGGCGGCAGAATGGCAATAAATTTACCCATGGTGCCCCCCACATAGGCCAGGGGAATAAAGGCCACCACACTGGTGATGACTGCGGTGGTAACGGGCATGGCCACTTCCAAGGTCCCCTCCACTGCCGCCTTCAATGCCGGCTTACCCATTTTCCGGTGGACGTATATGGATTCACCCACAACAATGGCATCGTCCACCACAATGCCAAGCACCAAAATAAACCCGAATAACGAAATCATATTAATGGTGCCGCCGATGGCCCAGAGAATCCCCATACCTCCGGCAAGGGAAATAGGAATCCCCATGCCCACCCAGAAAGACAACCGGGTGTTGAGAAATGCCCACAGCAGCACAAAGACGATGGCCAGCCCCATGGTACCGTTTCTGGTCAGCAGCCGGATTCGTGCCTTAAGGGAGGTGGTCCGGTCGTAGAGCACCTTGATTTCAATGCCTTCCGGCAGTTCGGTATTGAGTTGGTCAATATACGCATGGACCGCCTTGGCAATCACCAGGGCGTTTTCTTCGTCGGTTTTATATACGGTAATCAGCACGGAACGTTTGCCGTTAATGTCAGCCCTGGCCGGTGTTTCCACAAACCCGTCACGGATGGCGGCGATACGGTCCAGTGTCACCATCTGTCCGGCAGGCCCGGCATAGACAATGATCCCGGCCAACTCATCCCCGGTGTACTTGCGCCCCATGGTGCGCAGGCGGATTTCCTCACCGCTGGTT
>JAKSBB010000749.1 GCA_022361315.1 Desulfobacterales bacterium | reverse complement strand
TGTGCCATGGCCGGCGGGATGGGGATGATTGACGCAGGCTGGTCTGCGAACTCCCCGGAAATCCGGTGGAATTCGTCTTCGTGGACCAGGAAAAGATCCACCAGTTCCGGATCAAAGTGGGTCCCTTTGGCTTCGGTGATGATCCTGACCGCCTTGTCATGGGAAAATGCCGGTTTGTAAGACCGTTTTGAGATCAGGGCGTCGTATACGTCGGCCAGGGCCATCAGGCGGCCTGCCAGGGGGATTTCCTCTCCTTTTAACCCCAGGGGATATCCGGAGCCGTCCCACCATTCATGGTGGCTGTAGGCGATTTCCCTGGCAATGCGCAGAAATGATTCGTTGCCAAGACGTTTCTCTGATGCGGTAATAATATCCCTGCCGTATACGGTATGCTGTTTCATGGCGTCAAATTCTTCAGGGGTGAGTTTGCCGGGTTTCAGCAGAATGGCATCGGGCACCCCGACCTTTCCGATATCGTGGAGGGGGGCGGATTTGACCAAAAGATCAATGTGGTCGTCATCCAGGGGATAGGCGGGAAATGCTTTGCAGCCGCGCAGGGCCAGGGCCAGGCATTTGACGTAGTTTTGTGTTCTGCGGATATGGCCGCCGGTTTCCGGATCCCTGTATTCCGCCAGGTTTCCAGCGATTTCTATGGTGATGTCCCGGGTCAGGTTGAGTTGCATGGTCCGTGTGGCCACCAGTTCCTCCAGATGATCCCTGTGGGTTTTAAGGCTGATGTGGGTTTCCACACGCCGGCGCAGGAGTTCGGGATTAAAGGGTTTGGTGATATAATCCACAGCGCCTAATTTCAGGCCCGTGGCCTCATCCGTATCATCGTGCAGGGCGGTGAGGAAAATAACGGGAATCTCACGGGTCCTGGGATCCGCTTTCAGGCTGCGGCAGACGTCGTATCCGTTGATTTCAGGCATCATCACATCCAGTAAAATCAGGTCGGGCTGCTCTTTCACCGCCAGAAAAAGGGCATCCCGCCCGTTGGTGGCAACGGAGATGGTATAACTGGCGCCAAGGGCACCGACCACGAGGTCGATGTTGTTGGTACTATCGTCAACGGCAAGAACGGTGGGCGAATTCATGAGGCGTGTTCTCCTTGGATTTTAATCATTGGTTGTGAGAGCAGGCGTTCCGCTTCCCTGAACCGGTAGGCCGTCACCAGGTCCTTGATCAGGTTGATCCGTTCGAACTCGGTGTTGCTCAGGGGCTGGCGGAGGAGGTCACGGATAATAGCCCGGCTTTCCAGGGGACGGTGGCATCTGATATGTCCGGCCAGATCATTAAAAAGACTTTCATTGTGTGTCATGGGGAATGCCTGCTTATCCGGGCCGGCCACCATGGTTCCGGCTTCTGCAATGGCTGATGAAAGTTCCCGGAGAAGGTCTTCAAGGGTCTCCCGGTGCTGTGCCGGGGGCGGTATCGTCTGACGGCGCCCGGGGGCATTGTTTTCGGGACAGAGTTGCTCCAGGGTTGTTGCAAGCCGGCTCAGTTCACCGGCACCGATCATCCGGGCCGTTGATTTTAATTTGTGCATCAACAGGCGAGTCTCATGGCTGAAACCGGGGGACAGGCTGTTTTTGATTTCCCTTTCAAACCCGGTGTAGGCGGTGCAAAAGGCGGTGAGCATCTTGTGGTAAAGCCGCATGTCCCGGTTGGTATACGAGAGGCCTGTTTCCGGATCAAGATGCTTTACCGGAAGGGCATTGCGTATCACGGCTGCTTCATTTTCAGGGGCCGGGGCGACCGGCTGGGTTTCCGGGGAAAGATAGCGGAAGACTATCTGGAATAATTGCTCTTTTTTTATGGGTTTAATCAGGCAGTCGTTCATGCCTGACCGCTCACATTTTTCTCTGAATTCCTTGAGTGCATGGCCGGTCAGGGCGATAATGGGCATCTCTTCCCCGCCGTTGATCCCAAGTTCTCGGATTTTCAGGGTGGTTTCATACCCGTCCATGCCGGGCATCTGGATATCCATGAACACGAGATCAAACCGATGGGCCCGGATCAGGTCCAGGGCCACCGGCCCCTCTTCCGCCTCGTGCAGGCGGGCGCCGGTCTGAGTGAGAAAGGCCACTACAATTTCTCGGTTCACGGGATCATCGTCAACAACCATGATCCGTTTGCCAGCCAATGTATCTTTGTGCGGCTGCCGGGGGGCGGATGCCCGTGGCCCGGGCTCCGGGGGCGGGCTGTGGAAGCGGTCAAGAAGGGCCTTGGTGAAACTCATGGGGGCCAGTGGCAGGTCCAGCAGGGTGGCATCTATCATCCGCATGGCCGGTGTGACCCGGCACACGGCCTTATTGTCATCGTGGCAGGGGTTGAAGGCAAAGAGTTCGGATTGCCGTTCCGCACACACAGCGGCGAAGCGGTCAATTTTTTCAGGTGCTGCCAGGGTTGCATCCGGTGTCAGAAATACAAAAACCCCGGGAAATAATACTTCCAATTTCCGGCTGCCCCGGCTGATGTTTTCCACGGTGTCGGCGGAGAATCCCAGGTGCGACAGATTGGCGGCCAGTGTCCGGGTGAATGTGGTGGACCGGCCGATGATCAATGCCCGGGTGCCGGCCAGCCGGTTCACGGGCAGGTGGGGGATATCGGCGGAACCCGAAGATATCAGTGGGAGGGTGACACAGAATTCTGACCCCGCATCCGGGGTGCTTGATACGGAGATCTGCCCGGCCATGATATCCACCATCCGTTTGACAATCACCAGCCCCAGCCCGGTTCCCCCGTACTTGCGTGCCGTGGAATCGTCCAATTGGGTAAAGGGCTGGAAGAGCTTTTCCATCTGTGCTTCGGTCATGCCGATACCGGTATCCCTGACCCGGAAGCGGAGCAGGGTGTTGCCCTTTTTATCCGGTTCAATGTCGGAAATCACTTCAACGTCACCTTCCGGCGTATATTTCAGGGCGTTGGCCACAAGATTCATCAGGATCTGGCTGACCCGGGTGGCATCACCGATCAGGAACTGGGGCAGGGGATGGTTGTGCCGGTATACCAGGGAGAGATTTTTTTCCCGGGCCGTATATTTGAGCACATTGAATATCTTTTCCACAATGCTGCCCAGTTGGAACTCCTTTTCCACCAGGTCCATTTTGTCCGCTTCGATCTTGGTCAGGTCCAGGATATCATTGATGATGGCAAGCAGGGCATCGGCCGCACCGTGGATATTGGAGACATATCGTTCCTGGGTCTCGTCCAGTTCCGATTCCAGAACGAGACGGCTCATACCCAGGATGGCATTCATCGGTGTCCTTATCTCATGGGACATGGTGGCCAGGAAGTTGCTCTTGGCCCGGGTAGCGGATTCAGCCATTTCCTTGGCCGTTTCAAGTTCCCCGATCATCTGTTTCCGGTCCGTGATGTCTTCCTTGACTGCCACATAATCAATAATCCGTCCGTTTGTGTCCCGGATGGGGGAGATGGAGGCCGACTCCCAGTATAGTTCCCCGTTTTTCTTTTTATTGGCAAATTCTCCCTGCCAGATACCGCCCGAGGATATGGTCTGCCACATTTGTTTATATTCCCCGGCCGTGGTTTTTCCGGCACTGAGAATT
>JAKSBB010000520.1 GCA_022361315.1 Desulfobacterales bacterium | reverse complement strand
GCTAGGTAAAAGTTGCCGCCGGTGAAAACGTCTTATGGCCTTTTTTTAAAAGCTTGTATCAGTTTTCTGATTTTATTGTGTCACCAGATTGGTTTCATTGGACAAGTCAATTCGTCCGGATTTTTACAGGTTTTTATCCATAGAATCGGGGCGAATCAATCCTGTGATACTTAAGCGTAGTTCATTCGTCTCCGGCCTTTGTATCAAGGCTTTCGGCACTTTTCTTGGTCTTACAGGAGGGCAACGAAACGGTTTCCCCCCGGGTGCTCCCCGGATGCGCAAAATTTGAACCCGCCAGACCAAGGAGGAAAGATGTCAACCTCATCCGTCGAAAGTGACGCATTAAACTCACTGATGGCAAGTTACGAGCCTTATCAGACAGAGGACACATCCTCCAGCAGTGAACTTGATTCAGATGATTTTATAGAGCTGCTGGTGGCTGAAATTGAAAATCAGAATCCCCTGGATCCAACCGATACAAGCGGGATGGCAGATTCACTCTCCTCTTATACCCAGGTGTCGGAGTTAGAGGAACTCAACGATAAGATGGATGATCTGATAGACTCCACAACCGCCTCCGGGTCTGAAGACGATGCGCTTGACTATGTGGGGATGCAGGTGACGGGGGAGGTCAATACCATGACCGTTGAGGACGGTACCGTGACCTCCGGGTTTTACGATCTGTCCGAGTCTGCCGAGGTGGTCATCGTGATCCAGGACGAAAACGGCAACGTGGTGAACACCCTGGATGAAGGCCAGGTGGATGCCGGGTCTTACCTGATCGCCTGGGACGGAACCGATGACAGCGGAGATGCCGTGGCAGACGGTTCCTATACCTATGCGGTCATGGCCAACACCGGGTCCGGTTTTGAGCAGGTGACCTCCACCGTTACAGGATCTGTGGATGCCGTGGTCTACCAGAACGGAGAGCCCTACCTGCAGGTGGGCAGTATCCTGATGGACCCCGATTCGGTGACCACCGTGACCGACACGGCTGACAGCGCAAGTGACGGCAGCACTTCAATTCTGGAGTACCTGGGAACCACCGTGACCTCCAACTATCCCATCGTGCAGGTCTCCGAAGGCCAGGTCAGCGGAGAGGACCTGAGCTTCTACCTGGAGAGTGCCCAGGATGTGACGGTGACCGTTTACGACAGCACGAACGAGGCCGTGGCCACCATAGAGATCGCGGCCGAGGATACCCAGGCCGGTGATAATACGGTGTACTGGGATGCCCTTGAGGACACCGGATACCAGGCCGATGACGGGCTTTACTATTACACGGTGACCACGGACAGCGGTTCCGCCGCCACCCCCGTTGAAGGAGAGGTCACGGGCATCCAGGTGGTGAACGGCGCCCAGTACCTGGAGCTGGGCGAAACCGGCCGTTTGCTGTCCCTGTCCACGGTGACCTCCGTCCAGTGATCCGGGACATCTTCAATGCCAATAATAAAAGTGAAAACAACTCTTTAGGAGAATCCCATGTCATTATCCAGCTCCCTGTATTCCGGCACCAGCGGCCTGTCCAATATGAGCAATGCGCTCCAGGTCACCAGTAACAACATATCAAACACCAGTACCGTGGGATTCAAAAAAGGGGAAACCACCTTTACGGATACCCTTTACCAGACCATCGGCACCCAGTCCGGTGCCGCCCAGGTGGGTCTGGGCGTGGGCGTCGGCAATGTGAGTCAGAATTTTTCAGACGGTTCCCTTGAAACTACGGGGAATTCAACGGACCTGGCCATCGGTGGGGACGGTTTCTTCGTGGTTTCCCAGGCCGGTTCTGATGAAACCTATTATACCCGGGC
>JAKSBB010001246.1 GCA_022361315.1 Desulfobacterales bacterium | reverse complement strand
GTCGCCGGGAAACATCGCCGGCGGGCTTTCCACCATTGAAGAAAAATCCCTGGGCGCGGTATGTAAATCCGGAAACCGTCCCATCACAGGCGTTCTGGCGTACGGGGAAACCATCAGCCGGAGGGGACTGAACTTCATGGACTGCCCGGGACAGGACCTCAGCTCCCTGTGCGGGATGATTTCCGGCGGGGCACACCTGGCCCTGTTTACCACCGGACGGGGTACCCCCCTGGGATACGCTATTGCACCGGTCATTAAAATCACCGCCAATGCATCCACGGGGGAGATCATGACAGAGAACATCGACATCAACCTTTCAGGACTGATGCAGGGCAGCCTCACCCTGGACGATGCCGGGGAAATGATCGGCAAGGCAGTCTGCCATACAGCCCGGGGCGAACTCACCTGCGCTGAGGCCCTGGGCCACAGGGAGTTCGGTTTCCATACCAGCGGCCCTACCTTATAAAAAGTAATACTAGAGAAAACACACCTATGACGACATACCACCCCGCCCCCGAACACGCTGAGAAATGTAATATCCTGATCCGCCGCCTTGCCGGTATCATCCCTGATGACCGACTTATTACGGATACCATGCGCCGGATCGCCCTGGGTACAGATGCCGGCCTCTACCGAAAAGTACCGGGCCTGATCGTCAAGGTGGATACGGAAAAAGAGCTTACGGCGGTCATGGCCGCCTGCAACACCCTGGACCTGCCCTTTACGTTCCGGGGTTCAGGCACCTCGGTATCGGGCCAGGCCGTGTCCGATGCGGTGCTTATCATGCTGACCCGGTCCTGGAATCGCTGTACAATTTCAGAGGACGGACGACGGGTCCGCACCGGCCCGGGGGTTACCGGGGGAGAGATCAATCAACAGCTTTCTCATTTCGGCCGGAAACTTGGACCCGATCCCGCCTCCCTCCAGTCCGCCACCATCGGCGGCATCGTGGCCAACAACTCCTCGGGAATGACCTGCGGCGTGGCCAACAACAGCCAGAACACCCTGCGTGCCATGCGCCTGATCCTGGCTGACGGCACCATTCTGGATACGGCTGACCCGGACAGCAGGAAGGCTTTCAGGGCAGCCCGGCCGGACATTGTTGAAGGGCTGACCGCCCTGGCGGCACAGGTCCGGTGGAACCCGGCCATGACCCACCGGATCAAAAAAAAATATGCCATCAAAAACACCACGGGATTTTCAGTCAACGCCCTGGTTGACCACGACGATCCACTGGATATGCTCTTCCATCTCATGGTGGGATCCGAAGGTTGTCTCGGTTTTATCTCTTCCGTAGAGTTTGAAACGGTGCAGGATCCGGCCCACAGGGCCACTGCCATGATTGTTTTCAAAACATTGTCCGCGGGCTGTGATGCCCTGCTCCGGCTGAAAACCTGTAAGGTAACGGCAGCTGAACTTATGGACCGGGCTACGATCCGTGCCCTTGAGGAATTGCCTGAGATCCCTTCACTGATGAAAGGACTCGGTCCGGATGCAGCGGCCCTGCTCGTCGAAACCCGGGCGGAAGAACAAACCGCATTGCACTCCCAGGTATCGGACATCCTGGCGACCCTCGAAGATATCAACACGGCTGCTCCGGTTGAATTTGTCTACGATGCCAAAACCTGCGCCCGTCTATGGGAGATCCGGGACGGATTCGACCCCATTATCTGTGCAAAGGCCCCGGCCGGCACCATCATGATCTCCGAGGATGTGGCCCTGAACATCCAAGACCTGGCCCCGGCCATTGGGGACTTCCACGACCTGTTTCACAGCTACGGATACACCGATGCCGTCATCTTCGGCCATGCCCTGGCCGGAAACCTCCACTTTGTCCTGCTCCAGGACTTCAATGATCCGGCTGAAATCAGCCGGTACAAAGCATTTGTGGAGGAGCTGGTGGACATCGTCGTGGATAAATATGACGGTTCCCTGAAAGCCGAGCACGGTACGGGGCGGAACATGGCCCCCTTTGTCAGCACCGAATGGGGAGAGGAGATATACGGCATCATGGGGAAAATAAAGTCCCTGCTGGACCCGGGGGGCCTTCTTAACCCCGGGGTCATCCTCACGGACAATCCCAATGCCCACGTTGCAGGACTTAAAACCTTCCCGGCGGTGAATCCCCTGGTGGACCAGTGCATTGAATGCGGATTCTGCGAACGTTTCTGCGTGGCCAACGATCTCACCCTATCCCCCCGCCAACGGATCGTTACCCTGCGAACCCTGGCGGCCCTTACCGAAAGCGGTGCAAACCCCGGTCTGCTTGCCGCACTGGAGAGGCACTTTAATCACCAGGTGCTTGACACTTGCGCCGCAGACGGCCTCTGCGCCCTGGCCTGTCCGTCAGGTATTAACACCGGAAAAATGGTCAAAAACCTCCGCAGCCACAGGACCGGGCAAACTGCTAAAGCCACCGGGAAATGGATCGGCCGGCATATGGACGTTGTCACAGCCGGTGCGCGGGCCGGGCTGCAGGCGGGTCATGCGGCCCTTGCCCCGGCCGGAGAAGCAACCGGGGTGGAAACCACCACCCACCTGAACCATATCACCTGTGGCGCGGTCCCAAAATGGTTCAGACACATGCCCCTGGCCCAGAAACCCATGAAGATACAGGCACAAAGAAATCACCGTGATGCAGTGGTCTACTTTCCCTCCTGCATCAACAGAACCTTCGGCGCAGACCGAAAGACACCGGCCGATAAAACCATTTTCCACCTGGTACAGCATCTCTGCAAAAAGGCCGGACTTGATGTGATCATCCCCGGGAATACTGAAAAACTCTGCTGCGGGCTATCCTTTGCGTCCAAAGGTCATAAGAATGCGGCCAGGGAAAGGGAAACCGCCCTGAACCGGGCCCTCATGGCTGCCTCCGGCAACGGTAAATTTCCCGTACTCTGCGACATGAGCCCCTGTCTGCTGCACATGAAGGAGACCCTGTCGCCCTCGCTATCCCTCATGGAACCGGTGGCATTTGCCCTGACCCACCTTGTGCCCAGACTGTCCATCCGTAAAGTAAAACACCCCATCGTGGTCCATCCAGTCTGTTCCCTGAAAAAAATGGGGCTGTCAAACCGTCTGGTTGAACTTGCGGAACTCTGTGCGGAACATGTTGTTGTCACCAACACCAATTGCTGCGGATTCGCTGGAGACAAGGGGTTCACCACACCCGAACTCAACCGTCACGGTCTTGTGGATCTGAGGGACCAGATCCCGGACGGAGCCG
>JAKSBB010000845.1 GCA_022361315.1 Desulfobacterales bacterium | reverse complement strand
TCTTTGCCATGGGAACCCTGGGGTTCCTGGGTATCGGCATGCCCCCACCGTCTCCGGACTGGGGGAGTATGGTTGCAAAGGGCAGGGCCTTCATCCTTATGGGGTCTCCCTATGCAGCCCTCTGGCCGTCCCTGGCTATCGCCTCGCTGGTGGTCGGCCTCAACCTCCTGGCAGACGGGATTCGTGAAGAGTCCATGAGATATCAATAAGATCAACCCGCCGTTCCCGCCTCACACGGGGTGGGGACGGCAGCACATCGCTGTGGGGAAACACGCATGGGAAACGCATCAGACGTACCGGTACTGGAAGTCACAGATCTGGCCATATCCTATAAAACCCGAAAGCGGGACGTACCCGCGGTCCGGGGGGTGAACTTCAAGGTTCATCAGGGGGAAACCGTGGGCGTAGTCGGGGAATCCGGCTGCGGTAAGTCCACCATTGCCTTCGGCATCCTGGATTTTCTGGGGTCCAACGGCCGGGTGGTGGGCGGCTCCATCAAGTTCATGGGCAAGGAGATGGTGGGGGCATCAAAGGCAGAATTGCAGCAGATCCGCGGTAACAACATTTCCATGGTTTACCAGGATCCCATGCAGGCCCTGAATCCCTCGCTGACCATCGGCTCCCAGCTGGCCGAAGTCCTCACCGCCCACCAGGATATCACTTCCAATGATGCCTGGGACAGGTGTATTGCCATGCTGGAACGGGTGTATATGCCCGATGCCCCCAACGTGATGAACCGGTATCCCCATATGATTTCCGGTGGCCAGCAGCAGCGGGTTATCATCGCCATGGCCCTGCTGAACAATCCATCGCTGCTCATTATGGACGAGCCCACCACGGCCCTTGACGTTACCGTTGAAGCGGCGGTGCTGGAGTTGATTGAAGACCTTAAAAAAGATTTTAACACCGGCATTATCTTCATCACCCATAACCTGGGGGTTGTGGCCAAGGTGAGTGACAGGCTCTGCGTCATGTATGCCGGTGAAATGATAGAAGAAGGCCCCATCGAAGAGATGTTTGAGTCTCCGGCCCATCCCTATACCCGTGGTCTGCTCTGCTGTGTGCCGCGCATTGGTGATGACCTGACCAACAACCGTCTCTGGTCCATCGAGGGCCGGGTTCCCCATCCGGCGGACAGGGCGAAGGATTCCTGTATCTTTGCGCCCCGCTGCGACTGGCGGAAAAAAGGCTTGCACCTGTCGGACAAAAGTCTGGTTAAGGATTGTCTGGTTAAACATCCCCAACTGGTTTCTATCTCAGATGACCATCGCTCCAGATGTTTTCTGGGGACAGAACCCCTGAAAGTCCCCTGGAACGATTACTTCAAGGGGCAGCGCAGAACCCTTGAGCATACGGAGATTGACGACGATCTGGATACCTCGGACCGTCTGCTCCGGGTGGACAACCTGAAAGTCTGGTACAAGGAGCGGAATCCCTCATTAAAGGCCATGCTGGGCCTGGCGAAAAAACGCCATGTGAAAGCGGTGGAGGATGTCTCCCTCCGGGTGATCAAAGGCACCACTCTGGGGGTTGTCGGTGAATCCGGCTGCGGGAAAAGTTCTTTGGTAAAAGGACTGATCGGCCTTGAAAAACCCACGGGCGGCGAGGCGGAACTCATGAAGCTGGACCTGACGGTGCCGGTTAAGCAAAGGGATCTTTCCCTGATCCGGGAACTCCAGATGGTCTTTCAGAATCCGGACTCGGTGTTGAATCCCTCCTATTGCATCGGTAAACAGATCGCCCGTCCCATACGGAAATTCGGCACCGTACCCAAAGGGGAAGTCCGGCAGGAGGTGGAACGTCTGCTGCGCCGGGTTAAGCTGGGTAAATATTACTACAACCGGTTCCCCCGCCAGCTCTCCGGCGGTGAAAAACAACGGATCGGCATCGCCCGTGCCCTGGCCAGCCAGCCCTCCATGGTGATCTGTGATGAGCCGGTATCCGCACTGGACGTTTCGGTACAGGCGGCGGTGCTTAACCTGCTCAACGAGATCAAAGAGGAAACCGGTTCCACCATGGTGTTCATCGCCCATGATCTTTCCGTGGTCCGGTTCATCTCAGACTATATCGCGGTGATGTACCTGGGGGAAATCGTGGAATTCGGACCGGTGGAACGCATCTATCCGCCGCCCTATCATCCCTATACCGAAGCCCTGCTCTCCTCCATTCCCATTCCCGACCCGAAAGCCAGGAAGCGGTCCATTGTCCTGGACGGGGATGTGCCCAGCCCCATGGATCGCCCCACAGGCTGCTGCTTCCACACCCGTTGTCCCAGACGGTCGGCGCTGCCGGACGGAGGTGCGATCTGTGAAACCCGGGCCCCGGATTACCAGCGCCTGGGGGACGGTCACAGGATTGCCTGCCATATCCCGGGTGAGCAGTTAACGCAATTGGCTGAAGAACGGGCAAAAGCCGTGTAACGAAACCTGATCGATATTTTGGAGATACAAGAGGCCGGCAGCACGAATCAAGTGTTGCCGGCTTCATTATTCTTACCGCAATACTATGCGGGCAGCAGCGCGCCGATGAGTGTCAGTATCATCCGCTGCAAAAAGTCAATCACCGGATCCAGTGCCCCGAAGTAGAGCAGGGCAATTACAATCAAAAAGCCGAATCGCTCCAGCCGGTGAAGGGCGGCCTGCACCCCGGCGGGGGCAAAACCGGACAGTATCTTTGAGCCGTCCAGGGGGGGAATGGGGATCAGGTTGAAAGCTGCAAGGACAATATTGATCTTGGCAAAGACCGCCAGCACCAGGGCCAGAATGCCGGACTGATCCGGATTCAACAGGCTGTAAATGAAAAGGGCGATAAAGGCCAGGATCATATTCATGATGATGCCGGCGGAAGACACCAGGATCATGCCTTTCCGGTAGTCCCGGATATAGCGGAAATTCACCGGTACCGGTTTGGCCCAGCCGAATCCCACCAGGAAGAGCATCAGCGTACCCAGCGGATCCAGATGTTTGAGGGGGTTGAGGCTCAGGCGGCCCATCAATTTTGCCGTGGGATCCCCCAGACGATAGGCCACGTATCCGTGGGCCAGTTCGTGGAAGATAATCGCGTACATCAGCGGTATGGCGATGAAAGCAAAGGCGATTGGGTCGGTGAGCAGCAGGTTGAGCAGGCCCATGTGATTTTCCTTGTTCTGTCATTGGGTGTGTTGGGTTATGGGGCTGCGGGTGTCATACCAGCAATCCGAAATCGTGTAAAGGTATTCTGAAGGCTCTCGATCAGGTTTCCGGGGCTGTCCGTATTTACCGGTTGATTGTCATTTTTAAATAGGGTTGAGTATGGGAAGGTATCATTGTAAAACAGGGCGGTGCATGTGAGTGATTCAACCGGTATGCTGCGGAGGCCAAAATGCGATACATCATCAAAGACCGGAATCTTCTGCTCTTGTTCATTGTTTCTTTTTTGTTTTTTCTCAATGAGACCATTCTGCTGCCTGTACTGCCGCTGGTATTGGCCGATCTGGGCTACAGCAATACCCGGATCGGGATGACACTGGGGGCCTTTGCACTTGGGGTGCTGGTTTTCAGGCCGCTGACCGCCTATGTGACGGACAATAAGAGCCGTAAATTATCCCTGCTCATCGGTACCTTTGTGTTTCTGGCAGCCCCGTTTCTTTATTTCGTCTCCATGGATTTTTACTACCTGATGGGCGTCCGGTTTTTCCACGGTCTGGGTATTTCCTTTTTCACCACCGCGAGTCCGGCGTTTGTAGCCGATCTGGCACCGGAAGAACATCGGGGGGAAATATTGGGGCATATGGGGATTGCCGCGAGCCTGGCAAGTGTTCTGGGACCGCTGCTGGGTATATTCATTTATAATACTGGCGGGATACCCCCTGTATTATGGGGATGCATTCTTCTGGGCGTGTTGGGATTCGGCCTCACCGGTATGATCCGTGAAGGCAGGGCAGGCCGGCCGGGAAAAACAACGGCAGGGGCCTACACGGGCATGCTGGGCAACCGCGGGGTGATGGCGGCTTCAGGTCTGGTGCTGGTGCTGGCGATGATGAGCGGCGGGATT
>JAKSBB010000661.1 GCA_022361315.1 Desulfobacterales bacterium | reverse complement strand
CAACGGTACGCTGGTAGACCGTTTTGAGGACGACTATCATAAGGAAGGGGTTCCCTTGATTGGGGTCGCCGGCACATCCCAGGTAAGATTCAGCAACTTCAGGCTGGTAAAACATCTATAAAATGAAAGCCGGAGGCGTCCCGTCGTATGCGAAAACCTCCGGCTTGTTACTTTGATGATCTTTTTGTCAGATGTGATACCCCGCCTTGGGCAGGCACACCGTAAATTCCGTCCCCTTATCCACTTCCGAATCCACCAGAATATCCCCATGGTGGGCATCCACGATGCGTTTCACAATGGCAAGACCAAGCCCGGTGCCGTTTATAAACCGGGTCTTCTCGTTTTTCACCCGGAAAAATTTGTCCCAGATCTGATCCAGGTTTTCCTTGGGAATGCCAAAGCCCGTATCTTTCACGTGGAGGCGGACATACTCATCGTTTTGATCCACCCAGACCTCAACACCTCCGGCCTCCGGCGTATAGCGGATGGCGTTGGAAATCAGATTGGACAACACTTCTTCCATATTGTTCCGGTTGGCCATGACGGAGATATCTTCACCGCCGTCCCTGGCCGTCAGGGAGATCTGCTTTTCCCCGGCCCGGTCCTGGTAGAGGGCCACATGCTCCCGAATCAGTTCGACGGGCGTCAGGGCTTCACGGTCCTGATTGATCAGGCCGGATTCGATTTTGGACAGGTCCAGCAGCTCGGTTGCCAATTCGGTCAGGGAGGTGAGTTTCAGGGAGCTGCGTTCCAGAATCTCCCGCTGTTTATCGGTGAGATCTCCGGCCAGACCGTCCTGAACCACCTTGAGCTGCATAAGGATGGAATTCAAAGGGCTCTTTATTTCATGGGCCACCATGGACACGAAATCGGATTTCATCTGATCGTGTTTTTTCAAGGCGGTAATATCATGGAACATGGTGACGGTGCCCAGATTCCGGTTGAGGCGGTCCCGGAACGGAATACACCGGATACCGATGATGATGTCTTCCTGGTCTACGCCCGAAGGGATGGTGATCTCCTCGGTGAGTTCCGCATAGGCGTCTTCGGGTTGATTATTGGCCTCCTCAATCATGGAAAGAATGGCCGGTTCCTTGATAACTTTGGCGATATCCTGCCCGATCACCTTGCGCTGCTGCACCCCGATCATTCTCAAAAAGGCCGGATTGGCAAGGGCGATCTTTTTCTGGTGGTCCGTGGTCAGTACCCCGTCCCTAAGGGTGTCGATCATCACCCGCATCCGGGACTTCTCGGTAGAGATATCCTGAAGGGTTCGGATAAATTCAAGGGCTTTGGTGATGATCACCCGAAGTTCCTGGGGAGAGAAGGGCTTGGACAAAAAATCGAATGCCCCCTTCTTCATGGTTTCGATGGAGTGTTCAAGGGTGGCATAGCCGGTGATAACGATGATGACCGTATCCGGGTGCTGCGCCTTGATCTGGGAGAGTACTTCCATGCCGGAGATCCCGGGCATCATCAGGTCCAGAAGCACAATATCATAGTGGGAGGCCCGTATCATATCCAGCCCCTCACGGCCGTTACCCGCCTCTTCCACCTCACAACCCTCGGTCATCAGCATCCGTTTGCAGGCATGGCGAATCCGCTGTTCGTCATCCACCACCAGGACTCTGGGGGTAAAAAAGACATCTTCGATCATCTGCTTCAGTGAAACCGGTTCCCCCTGAATGATGGGATCTGAAGGATGGCTGCCGTTGGAACTTGTGTCGTGCATTATATATATCTTTTCTGAAATTTCGTTTGGTTTTACGTTAATAAATCGTGTCGCCGTCCCCTGACGGGCAGAACCCTAAACCGTCCTGCTCCGGGACATACATGGGAAACTCAATAATAAAGGTGGTTCCCTTGGCGCCGGTCTTTTTCACACTGATCTTTCCACCGTGTTCTTCAATGATGCCGTAGACAATGCTAAGGCCCAGTCCCGTACTTTTGCCCACCTCTTTGGTGGTGAAAAAGGGATCGAAAATCCGGGACAGATTCTGGTGGGGAATACCTTTGCCCGTATCTTTTACTTCCAGAAACACTTTTTTAATGGTTTTATCCCGATGGGTATAGAGGCTGATGGCACCCTCTCCGTCAATGGCATCCGCCGCGTTCATCACCAGGTTGATCAGCACCTGGTTCAGCTTATTGGTATCCGCGTTAATCATCATCATGTCGTCGGCCAGGTAGCGCTTGATATGGATATTCTGAAATTTTTTCTGATCACGGATGAGTTTGAGGCTCTTTTCCACCACCTCGTTGATCTGGACGATGTTCTTGTTGGAATCCGTGCTCCTGCTGTATACCAGAAGGCTCTTCACGATGTTCCGGCATCGTTCCGCATCTTCGACAATATATCCCAGGTCTTCCTTGGCATCGTCAGCCAGATCACTGCGCTCCAGCAACAGGCTGGCGTAAAACATGACGCCGGTGAGGGGATTGTTGATCTCATGGGCCACCCCGGCGGCCAACTGACCGATGGAGGCCATTTTTTCGGACTGCGCCAGTTGCTTCTGGGTCATGCGGAGCTCCTGCTCCACCTTGAGTTTATCCTTGAGATCATTGTAAATGGCCATGGTGGCGGACTCATCACCCTTGTCATCGTAGATGATGGCCGCAGACATTTCCACCTCGATCCGTTCGCCCCTGGCGTTGAGAATGGTGGTCCTGGGAATGATGAGTTTCCCCTTCCCCCCGATCTTTTCGTCCCGGAGCATCCGCATGATCTCCTTGGCCTTGCCCGGCGGGTAGAGCTGCTCCACATGGGAGATCTTACCTTCCTCTCCGATGGCAAACAACTCTTTGGCCACGGAGTTCATTAACTCGATATTTCCCCTGCGGTCGGCGGCAACAATGGCCGAAGCAGATGAATAAATCACCCGGCTGATAAACTCTTTCACACCAATGAGCTGGTTTTCCAGTGACTTTGTCCGGGTGACGTCACGAATGCTGGAAATGATGTATGCCACTTCCCCGTCATCGTCAAAGATCGGGGAAAAGACCCGCTCTTCCCACCGGTACTGCCGTTTGACGGTATAGGACTCTACATCCTTGTGTTTGAGCACCTTGGCAATGGGGCAATCTTCGGAATCACAGGGGGTGTCTTTGTATAAAAAAGAGTGGAAGCACTTCTTACCAACGATATCCGAGAGTTTCAGGGCATAGATATTCAGAAATTTTTTATTGGCCCCCACCACGGTGCGATCCGGATTAATTATCACGGATGGATAGGACAGGGAATCAAAAAGTCGTGTCCGCCAGAATAGTTCATCCCGGGCGTAGGGGTCAGCCGGGTCACACGCCGAGTCGTCCGGAGATTGGACTTGTGAATCCTCAAGGGATTCGAGTTTCGAATTTTCCGGCGGTTTGCTCATGGGGTTTCAAATCCTTTTTCCAGGGCGGGCAATGACGCCTCCCCCTGCCCTTCCGGTAATACCAGACTGACACTGGCCCCGGTGCAACCGGCCAGTGTAACATCAAGACCGGCCACGTCCAGGCAGACTGCGGCGGCATTGAAGATACCGAACCGGTCACCGAAATGCGGGCCGTGAAAGGTCACCAGATCCGCGGTACCGGATTCCACCCGGAATTCTGCGGACCGGTCTGCGGGCAGCGGGATCGGTTCCTCTGCACGTGTCAGACAATAAAAATGGCAGCGTTCCTCATGAACCATGGCCATGCTGAATTCAAAACGGACATCCAGTTCCTGAATGGCAGTTCCGGCAGACGCCAACCCGTCCGGACTGCAGCTAATTGAAATCAAATCCAGGCCGGAAGCCAGGGAGAATCCGTAGGTTTTGATTCGCTTTTCCTGGAAATACGCCTTGGTTTCCTGGTAACGTTTTTTGACAAATTCCTCGGTCTCTTCTTTGAACGAGGGTTCGTATGGGGTATGGGTGGGCGGCAGATCAAATGTCTGCTCCAGCATGGTCAGTACGTTGGGTTTCTCTTCCTGGGCCACCACAAAGGAAATCATGGCGTTGGAGGAGACCATGTGGCTAAAAGGTATACCGTGTCTGCCGAAAAGGGCCAGCAGGTATCCCAGGGTTTCAGATTTGGACCCATGGGGATAAACGGAGATCATGCACACCGGCTGAACAGGATGTCCGGAAGGCAGTTCACCCTCAAGACAGCATGACAGGGCATGACCGAAATCAGACCGTTCCAGCCCGATGCAGGGCAGGTTATATTTGTCACGGGCAAGACTGTGGGTCAACAGATCATCGGGGGCAGCCTTTTCCGGATACTGCCTGAGATGAAACATCTGGTGCCCGACCCGTATGCCGTTGATTCGTATGGCGCTCATAGGTGTCCCGGACGCACCCGGCCGCCGGATCTGCGAAACGCAGAAAAGACAAACGATAACCGGGCCGGGGTCAAGCCCCGGTCCGGCACCAAGTATCTATACCCGCCGCCCGGAGGCGCGGAAAGACGGGGCGTTACACCCCGTCCGTTTGACAACCACGGAGATTATCCGCAGTGGTCCTCAACGATTTCCATCAACGCATCCAGGTCAATGGGTTTGGGTACGTAGTCGTCGGCAAGGGTGGTTTTACCGTCGTGATGGGTGTAGGAAGTGGTTGTGACAGAAGCGGCAACCGCTGTCAGCAGAACCACCACAAT
>JAKSBB010000392.1 GCA_022361315.1 Desulfobacterales bacterium | reverse complement strand
CAGTCCTGGAAACGGACCGCCCCTGCGCAGGTATTACCGGCCGAAACTCTGAACAACAGACGCTGCCTGGTGTTGGGTACCGACAGCAGCGCTGCCCGGAGCATCATCGACACTCTTACATCCCGTGTGGGAGATGTTGTCCTTGTCACCCCCGGCAATGAATTTTATAAGCTGGACGATAACCGGTATTCCGCAAATCCGGAGGACCGCAAAAGTTTTGAGGCCCTTTTTGCCGAACTGGCGGAGGCAGAGCGGATGCCGGACCAGATCATTCATCTCTGGGATCTGGCAAATGAAAATACCGGAACAGCAAATGGTGAACCCTACGCAGGTTTCCTCAGCCTGATGGCACTGGCCGGGGCCCTGAGTAAAACCAGCCGGGAGACCCCGGTCCGCCTGGACGTGGTCACCACAGGCACTGCCGACGTCCTGGGGGATGAACCCATTGCACCGGAAAAAACAATGATCCTCAGCGCCTGCCGGATTATTCCCCAGGAAGATGCCAAGGTGAATTGCCGCATCCTTGATATCTCGTCCTCTGACTTAACCATGGACCAAACCGGAAGCCGGGTGGCGGACACCCTGCTCAGCGATGCGGCGGATAGTTTTATGGCCATCCGCGGCAGGCACATCTGGACGGAGGTGTTTGAACCGATTGCACCGGGCCAGGCCCCCGAAACCGAAGCGTTGACAGATGCCGGGCGCATCCGGAAAGACGGCGTTTACCTGATTACCGGCGGGTTGGGCAATATCGGCATGACCGTCGCAGAAGCCCTGGCAGAGGCTGCTCAGCCGGCCCTCGTGCTCACCGGACGGTCCGGTCTGCCCCCGGCAGAAGAGTGGGACACCTGGCTTACCACCCACGACCTGAAAAACAAAACCAGCCGCCGCATCCGGAAAGTGCGTCACCTTGAATCCCTGGGATCAAAGGTATTGGTCTACAGCGGCGATGTATCGGACGAATCACAGATGGCCGGAATCATCGAAAATGCATCCACACAATTGGGGGCGCCCTTCTGCGGGGTTGTCCATGCCGCCGGCATTGTCGGCCAGGAGGCATTCTGCGCCGTAAACGACATGGACCGTACCCGGTGCAGCCAGCACTTCCATCCCAAGGTGGAGGGGCTTGCCATTCTGGATCGTCTGCTGCCCGCAGACATGGATTTCTGTATCCTGGTATCCTCCCTGTCCACCGTCATCGGCGGCATCGGCCTGGGTGCCTACGCCGCCGCCAACCAGTATATGGATGCCTTTGCCCAGGAGAAAAACCGGATTGACGGCGGCACCCGCTGGATCAGCACCAACTGGGACCGCTGGCACCATGAGGTGGCAGGTCCGGAAGCAGCTTCGGATAAGGCATCCGCCGATGCCATGGATGCCATGATGCGCAATACCAGCATCCTGCCGGATGAAGGTAAAGACGCCTTCCGGCGGATTCTGAACACTGCCGGTCTCTCCCAGGTGGTGGTGTCCGTCCGGGATCTCCAATCAAGTATCGACCAGTGGATCAATCTGGATCCGGACAGAAGCGATGAAAAGAAAGCGCTTGAGCCGGGTGCCCGCCATCCCCGCCCGGACATGGGAACGGAATATGTGGCCCCCCGCAACGAGACCGAGGAAGCCCTGGCGGAGATCTGGAGTGAAATTTTCAGTATCGAACCCATCAGCGTGGATGACAACTTCTTCCAGCTGGGCGGCGATTCCCTGATGGCCATCCAGCTTGCCGCACGGCTGCGGGAACATTTCCTGGTGGATGTGAGTGTGAACAACCTCTTCGAGGAGCCCACCATCGCAGACCTGGCCAGGAAAATCCCGGAACTCCAGCAGGAGAACCAGGAGAGGATTGAGGATATATCCCAGAAGCTGGATATGCTGGAATCCCTGTCAGATGATGAAGTTAAAAAAATGCTTGAAGAGCTA
Organism: Desulfobacterales bacterium; assembly: GCA_022361315.1. The sequence continues at coordinate 2,014 of JAKSBB010000392.1, read as the reverse complement.
GGACCCTAGTCCGGGACCCTAAGCCGGGATATATAAGGAGTTAGAATGTCAGACATCCATAACAGAATAGAAAAACTCTCGCCGGAAAAACGCCGGTTGCTGGAAATGATGATCCGCCGTCAGACCGAGGAAGAAGCGGCAGGCGCTGCGGACGCAGCCCCAGTGCAGGAGATGGAACGGATTGAACCGGTCAGTGAAGAAAACTTCACCGACAAAACCGAAGTACGCCGGTTCTACAATGCCGTGAACCGTCAGCTTAATGCCTCAGATTTCGGTAATGCCTCGTTCTTCCTGAACTACGGGTACGCCCCCAACGACAGCCCGGCATATTCCCAGATCAAGCTGCCGGACAACACCCTGAATAAAAACCCCACCCGCCTGGTCCTGGAAGTGATCGGGGACTGCCCGGTGCGCCCTGATGACAATCTCCTTGATGTGGGGTGCGGCAGAGGGGGAACGGTGACGGTGTTCCATAAGTTCTTTACCTTCAACCGGATTGTGGGTATGGACCTTTCCTCCCAGGCTGTGGCATTTGACCACAAGACCCACAATTTCGACAATGCCTGGTTCCTGGAGGGAGATGCCCAGGTGCTGCCCTTCAGATCGGCCTATTTCAACATTGTGACCAATATTGAATCCTCCCACGGGTATAAGGACATCGAAGCCTTCTGGACAGAGGTCTGCCGGGTGCTGAAACCCGGGGGACATTTTCTGTACACAGACCTGTTTGCTGTGGATAAAATCGACGACACCCTGGCCCGGCTGGACGATATCGGCCTTGCCGAACGACGGCGGGTGGACATCACCGGAAACGTCCTGCTATCCTGCGACGAAGTTGCCGACACCCATGCCAGGGCATACGCCGGTGACAATGACGCCGATTTCATGGGCAATTTCCTGGCCCAGCCCAACTCACCGGTGTACAACGAGATGAAGAGCGGAAAATCCAAATACATGATCTTCAAACTGCAAAAGAAGGACAATTAACGGGCGGCGCCCGGAGGGAAACAACTATGGAAAAAAAGGCCGATAAAACGGAAGCTGCCAAAACAAGGAAAGACGCCCTGTCCGACGACCGGCGGAAACTGCTCTCCGCCATGATGGAAAAGGAAGCTGCAGAAAAACAGGCTGCAGATCTTCAGGCCGCCGGCATCCAGGCTGCCCAGGGTCAGGCCGGCGGGCAAGAGACTCCCGGGGGTAACCCCTTTACCACCCCCGGAGGCAATCCCGGACCCGGCACTCCCCCCGGGCAAAGCCCTGGACAAAGTCCCGGGCAAGGTCCTAACTTCGGCGGGCCCGGGGCCCCTCCGGGTATGGAGAACACCGGTCCGGACAATCCAGCCGGCGGATTCCCGAACCCCTTTGGTGGCAACGGCTTCCAACCCGGGATGATGCAGAACATGATGCAGGGTATGGCGGCCGGCCAGATGCCTGGCCAAATGCCTGGTCAGAATCCCGGCATGGGCCAGGGTCCGATGCCGGGCATGATGCCTGGAATGAACCCCGGAATGATGGGCGGGATGATGCCCGGATTCGGCCAGGGTATGGGCCCCGGATTCAACCCCATGTCGCAGATGTTCGGGCAGCCCGGCAACTTTGCCCAACCCGGCAACTTCGGCCAGCCCGGGCAGCCCCCCTTTGGCGGCTTCAATCCCATGAACTTCTCCGGCATGGGTGTACAGGGCCAGGGCGGCAACACCCAAGCCGGTAAAAACGGCGCCCGGAAAGAAGAGGGTGCCAAAGCACCCTCCCCCCTGGTGGCCATTAAGGCATCCGGCTCACGCCCCCCCTTCTTCTGTGTCCACGCCATCCTCGGCTCGGTATTTCCCTACCATAACCTGGCGCTTCACATGGAAAAGGATCAACCGTTTTACGGCCTTCAGTCCACAGCGGTTGACGGCAAGACAGATTCTTCCGAAACCATTGAAGGTATGGCCGAAGCCTATCTAACCGCCATCCGGGAGGTTCAACCCAAAGGTCCATACTACCTTGGCGGGTACTCCTTCGGCGGCTG
>JAKSBB010000819.1 GCA_022361315.1 Desulfobacterales bacterium | reverse complement strand
GTTTCAGAACGAAAGGCAGGCCGCCCTTGGCCCCGTAGGAACCCAACAGGGCGTTGATGATATAGATGGAGCGGCAGATATAAAAGGAATCCTTGTACCGGGCCGCCATCCAGCCGGGATGCCAGATCACGCTGGGGGCTGCTTCGGCAATCTCTTCCACAAAGCTGCGCAGCCGGGATGCCTTTATGCCGGTTTCTTTCTCTGCCCATTCCGGGGTGTAGGGGGTGACGAACTGCTCCAGTTCCTTGAAGCCGTCCACGTAGCGGTCCACAAATTTCTGATCATAAAGGCGTTTGGCAATGAGTTCATGGATAACGGCCAGGTTAAAGGCATAGTCGGTGCCGGGGCGGATCATCATGAACCGGCTGGCCTTGGCTGCGGACACGTTGGACCGGATATCGATCACGGAGAGTTTACAGCCGTCTTCCATGGCATCCATGAGGTTGTTCACCTCCTGGACGTTTACCGCCTCAAAGATGTTGCGGAACTGGAGCACCACGTGCTTGGCGTTTTTGAAATCATAGGCCACGGCTTTCCGGCCCATACCGGTGAGGGAGAGGGCGGAATGCTGGACGTTCCTGGCACAGGAAGAATCGTGGTTGTTGTAGTTGGGGGTGCCGATACCCCGGAGAAAGGCGCGATGCATATCCCTGAAGGGGCCGCCGCGATCGGTAAAGGAGATGGCCCGGGCCCCGTGCTCGTCCCGGATTTCCTTCAGCCGGTCCGCCACATAGTCAAAGGCTTCGTCCCAGGTGGCCTTGCGCCACTTGCCTTCCCCGCGCTCCCCTTCACGGATCAGCGGGGTCTGGGGACGCTCATTATCATGGAGCAGCGCCGTACCGGCAGCGCCCCTGGGGCAGACCGCCCCCTTCATTGCAGGCACATGGGGATTGCCTTCGATAAAGGCCACCTGGCCGTTTTCAACCTGAACGTCAATGGGGCAGCGCACGGTGCACATGCCGCAAACACTAAATACGGAACTCTTTGACATATTAAGCTCTCCTTTGGGAGTTTCCCGGACCAATACCACCTGCCGGTAAATTGTAAATGCGTAAATTTGTGGCCTCAAAATAAAGCCATAAGTATGCCAGCCGGAACGCCGCCCAACCACCAAAGCAATAACACACTGTAATTTCACGTTATTTTATCAAACAAAAAATTATTGGGGATCACAACACCTGACTGATGATGAATATGGTCCTTGATACCGGCGCCCCGTTTACCAAAGCAAGGCCGCAACCTGTGGTGCGATATCCGGCAAAGGACCCATTTCCCGGGGGGCTTCAGCGGTTTGCAATAAAAAACTGGCGGTGCAATAAATTCATTGCACCGCCAGTATATCCAATGGGAAGTATGATTCTTAAATCTTCTGTTCCACGGCGCTGAAACAGGGGGCACACAGCTTTTCACCGTCAAAGAGACGGATTCTGGACTCCATGGTGGACTCGCCGCAATTATCGCAGGGAATGCTTTTGAGGATGCGGGCGGGCCTTACCGGCGGGGCATCAATATCCCGGACCTCGAACAACTCATCCAAGTCGGCCTCCAGCAGCATCCGGATGCGGGTCTCCTTATCCACCCGGTCTTTTTTTCCGGTGTCCCGGAAAAGCGCCCGGAACCCCTCACCCGTATCCCTGTTGAAGAAAGTGAAGGCGGATTTTCCGTAATCCCGGTGCACCAGGTTGCCCTTTCCGAAGGAACAGCCTGCCAGGAACTGGATGGCATCCACCCCGCACATGTCCGTCTCCGTGACGCAGAGGCTGTTGGCAGTATTATGAAGATCGAGCCGTTCCATGGCCAGTTCCGCTGCCCGGATCCCGATGGTCAGCCCGGGGCAGTTGTGGCCGTGAAAGGCGATGGTTTCTTTAATTCTCTGTTTATCCAGTTTGCACGGCATATGATGCTCCTTTGTGTATATCCGGTATGTATGGAATGCTCAGTTCATGTACTGGGTGAGGATCTTCCGGAACAGCCCTTCGGCCTTGATCTCATCCAGGGTCTTCTGCATCGCCTGGATCAGCGTGTCCGGCGTCTCCCGGTTGAAACTGAAGTAATGCTCCCCTTTGGCCAGAAGAAACACGGATTCAAAATCCTTTGGATCCAGTCCCTCTTCCCTCATCAGCCATGCCGTCACATTTTTATCGTAGGCAAACATATCAATTCGGCCCAGGGCCAGTTTCCTGATGTTCATCACCGCATTGGGGGCTATATCAAGCCTGCTTTCCGGTATCCCGAACTTCTCCATCACCAGCAGGGCCCCGGCATCGTACCGCACCACCCCCACTCTGTAATGACGGAGCCCGGTTCCGCTGTGAATTTGAATACGGCTGTCCTTCCTTGCGATGAGCACGTTTTCCGCAGTGGAGATGGGCCCCACCCATTTAAACAGGGACTCGCGCTCTGCCGTTCTTGTCATGGCAAACAGCACGGTGTTTTTCTGTTCCAGAAGCATCCGGTATGAACGTGCCCAGGGCAGTATACGTATATCTGCCCTGGTCTGCTTCGCCTTCATCCGGTCAAGAATCATCACCATCAAATCCACGGATGATCCCACGGCCCGCCCGTCCACATTAAAATTATAGGGGGGAAATTCCTCGGTCATCAGGATAAGATCATCGATTTCCGCAGCAGTGCCGGCGGGCGCAAGTCCCGAAAAAATAAAAAAGACAAGGATGGATACCAGGCATTTCATCTGACAAATGTTCTCCGTGAAGCGTCGAAAACACGTGTTCACTCTAAAGATCCGAAAAGGCATTTTTGCACAAATAATCATGAATTGGAAGGGTACTGCGGCCGCCCAAACAATATCCGGACATCGATATCACGTCCTGCCGGCCCATTCCGATACCATTTGGAATCCAATAGCCCTGCAACATCCCCCTTGCATTCCCCTGAATCCGATTTATTTTGTGTTGCCGATTGCCCGGAAGATCCGGGCAGCTCCAGACGCCGCAACACGCCGGCAATGGAATTTGATTTAACCGACATAGCATAGAGGAACACAGAATGTCAGAAACCAAACCCCTTCCAGCCGGTGCCATTTTACAGCGCGACAAAGAAACCTATGGTGTACGGATCACCCCGCCCTCCGGCGTGGTCACCCCGGACGACCTTGAAAAAATGGCGGCTCTTGCCCGGGAATTCGATATCCCCGAAGTAAAGATCACCTCGGGCCAGCGTATCGGCTTCTACGGTATCTCCGAGCAGAACATCCACGACTTCTGCGAACGCATGCCCTTCCGCACCGGCGGCCACTATGTACAGGCCTGCCCCGGCACCGAGTGGTGCGGCTTTGCCCAGCAGGACGCCATCGGCCTGGCCGGCCAGATCGAGGAAAAGTTCGGCTTCGCCCCCACCCCGGGCAAGATCAAAATGGGCATCTCCGCCTGCAAACTGAGCTGCGCCGAATCCTATATCCGTGACATCGGCTTTATCGGCTCCCCCAAAGGCTGGACCATGATCGTGGGCGGCAACGCCGGCAAAACCCCCCGGATCGGCGACGTCCTCGCCACTGAACTTACCACAGAAGAAGCCTTTGACCTCTTTTCCCGCTTCCTCGACTGGTATTGTGAGAACGGCGGTAAAAAACAGCGCACCGCCCGCCTGATCGAAAAAACCGGGATCGACG
>JAKSBB010001036.1 GCA_022361315.1 Desulfobacterales bacterium | reverse complement strand
TTGTAATTGTTTTGCACCGAGATTACCCGCCACACCTTTGACGGTATGGGCCAGGCGTTCAGCATCCTCTGGCTTGCCGGCTTCCAAAAGCGTTCCAATTTCATTTGCCGCGTCCGTGTAATCCGATTTCATCTTTAACAGAAGATTCCGGTACAGTTTCTTATTCCCCCCGATACGCCGTATGCCTTCTTCCATATCAATCCCCGGCAGACTGTCGGGCAGCCCGGCTTCGGTTGAGGGAGACGATTCGGGTTTTAGTTGATCGGGGTGAAAGCCTTCCGGGAGCTTTCTTTCGCCTTCTGCCACCCATTGAATCAGGGATTTGAAAAGCTGGGGGGGATCAATGGGTTTGGTGACATGGTCCTGCATGCCGGCAGCCAGGCTTTTTTCCCGGTCTCCCGACATGGCGTGGGCGGTCATGGCAATGATCGGCAGTTCCTCAGCCGGTGTGGTTTTCCTGATTTCCCGGGCAGAGGTTTTGCCATCCATCACAGGCATCTGGATATCCATGAGGACGGCGTCGTATGGGTTTCTCCCAACCATTTCCAGGGCTTCTTGGCCGTCATTGGCAATGTCCACGAAGAACCCGGCGCCCTCAAGTATCTCGGTGGCCACCTGCTGGTTGATTTCATTGTCCTCGGCCAATAGAATACGGGCACCCTGAATGGGGGAGAGGGTGGCCATGTCAAATTGGTCGTTGGCTGCTGACCGGCCGTCACCCGTTACATCTTTGCCAAAGGATTCCATGATCGTATTGAACAATACGGATTGATTTACCGGTTTCACCAGAAATCCTTCAATGCCGACATCCTGGGCCTGGCGCATGATTTCCTCACGGCCAAAGGCAGTGACCATGATGACGGTGGTAATGTCTTTTAACTTCGGATTTTCCTTGATCCGCCGTGTGGCCTCAATGCCGTTCATCCCCGGCATCTTCCAGTCCATCATGACCAGTGGAAAGGGGGTGGTGTCCGGTGCGGTTTCAAGGATTTCCAGTGCCTGATAGGCGCTGGATGCGGTGGTCACGTCGAATCCGAAGCCCTCCACCAGGGCCTGGAGGATCTGGAGTGCGGTGTCGTTGTCATCCACAATCAGGATGCGTTCCCCCTTGAGGTCCGCAGCCAATGCGGCAAAATCACGTTTGGGCTTCTTCTTTTTGTCATGCAGTCCGAATTTGACGGTGAACCAGAAGGTGCTGCCCTCACCATGGACAGAATCCACACCGATGTCCCCCTCCATTAATTCCGCCAGTTTTTTGGAGATGGTCAACCCTAACCCCGTGCCCCCGTATTTACGTGTGGTGGAGGTATCTGCCTGGGAGAATGACTGGAAGAGTTTATCCCGTTGCTCCGGGGTTAAGCCGATGCCGGTGTCGCGGACGCTGAACTTGACAAGCAGACCTGTGGCGTCTCTGGATACCTCCCTGGCCCCGACAACGATTTCTCCTTCTTCGGTGAATTTCACCGCATTGCCGCAGAGATTCAGCAGAATCTGTCCCAGCCGCAGGGAATCCCCCACAAGGCCCCCCGGCAATTCCGGATCAATATCAAATATTAACTCCAGACCCTTTTCCTGGGTTTTCACCGTCACCATATTGGATAGGTTGTCCAGCACATCATCCAGGTAGAAATCAGCCGCCTCAATTTCCATTTTTCCGGCTTCGATTTTTGAGAAGTCCAGAATATCGTTGATGATACCCAGCAGGGACTTGGCGGACCGGTCAATCTTGGTGATGTAATCCAGTTGTTTGGCGGTCAGTTCTGTTTTCAGCGCCAGGTGACTCATGCCGATGATGGCATTCATGGGGGTCCGGATTTCATGGCTCATGTTGGCAAGAAAATCACTCTTGGCCTCTGTGGCCTCCTGTGCCTTGGCCTTTTCCTCATCCAGATCCTCCATCATGTTCAGCAGGGCGGACTGGGCCCCGTCCAGCTCTTCAACCTGGGATTGGAGATCCTGTTCCAATTGTTTCTGTTCGGTGATATCCGTGATGGAACCGGCCGCCCGGTAGGAAAGCCCGTCCTCATCCCTCAATGACTGTCCGCGGGCCCGGAACCACCGCCATTCCCCCTGCTTGGTTTGCAGACGGTATTCAACATCGTAGGGTTTGCGTGCGATGAGATGATCGTTGAATTTTTTCAGGGCAGCCCTGCGGTCATCCGGGTGCAGTCCGTCTGTCCAGGAGGATATCTCATTGGGATAATCCGCTTCATTTTCATAGCCCAGAAGATCGCGATACCGGTCTGAATACCACAACACCTGATGTTGTACATCAAAATCCCACAACCCGTCGCCACTGCCGGCAGTGGTCAGGGCAAACCGTTCTTCACTTGCCTTCAGGGCTTCTTCCGCTTTTTTACGGTCCGTGATATCCAGCGAATATTCGATCATCTGAATCACATTGCCGTCATCATCCATGATGGGATAGCCATGGACCTCGACATTGGTTTCGTTGCCGTCACGGTCGTAATGGATATGCTCTACCACCACAGGGCCGCGTTTCTGTTTCACCAGTTCCAGAGGACAGGGATCCTTCTCACCGCTGCAGGGGGTATCCCTGTGGTGGGACAGGGCATGACAGGTCAGGGCGCCCCGGGCCCCTTTTTGCCGCGCGGTTTCATTCATCATCACAATGGTGTAATCCGAAGCATTGATCACATAAAAGGGATGGGATAAGGCATTCAGGGTGGTCTCCAGGAATTTTTTCTGCTGCTTTATCTTTTCCTCGTTCTTCTTTTTTTCCGTGATATCCGCTTTGACGGCCAGATAGTGGGTGGTGGTCCCGCTTTCGGTTTTAATGGGGGATATGGACACGGTCTCCCAGTATAGATCGCCATTCTTCTTTTTATTCAGAAGTTCCCCCCGCCATTGCTGCCCCCGGGAAATGGTCTGCCATAAGTCACGGTACAGGTCATCCTTACTTTCCCCTGATCTTAATATCCTGGGATTTTTTCCAATGGCCTCGTCAAAGGTGTACCCCGTCACCTCTGTAAAAGTGGGATTCACATACTCGATATTCCCTTCAAGATCCGTGATAACTACGGAGGCGGGACTCTGCTCCACGGCAACAGATAGTTTTTTCAGCTCTGCGGTTCTTTGCTCCACCCGCAATTCAAGCTCATCCTGAGCTTGTCTCAGGTCATGTTCCACCTGTTCCCGGTGGGTAATTTCCTTGTCCAATGCAGATATTTTTTCCCGGATGGACCGCCCCATCCGCCGGAAACTCCGGGCCAGTATGCCCAGCTCATCATGGCCGGTCACCCGGATTTCCGTGGTGTGGTTTCCCTCTGCGATTTCCTTGGCCGCCCGGGTCAGTTCGCGTATCGGTGCTGTGGCTTTGTTCCCGATATAAATGGAGATGAATACCACCAGGCAAACAATCAGGACGGTCAAAAGACCCATAAATCCTTTAAGGTCGGTGATGGTTTTAAAGGCCTCCGTCTCATCTATTTCAACAATGAGGGCCCAGGTCATACTGCCGAATGATACCGGGGTGTATGCGGACAGCACAGTAACCCCCCTGTAATCCGCTATGACACCGGCGCCTTTTATCCCGGCCAATCCGTCACGGCTGGCCTTGGTGTCAACGGTTCCCTGTTCTCTAAGTTTCGGGGATGAAGCCTCCCCATGTGGACCGGTTCTCAGATTGGAATCGGAACGCATTAAATTGTCAGGACCCACCAGATATGCTTTGGATGATTCAATTTCGCTGTCGCGTGCCTGCATAATGGCATTGATGATTTTGTTGGTCAGTTTTAACACCACCACCCCTTCCACCTCATCCAGCAGCAGTACGGGGGACATGATAAATGAGACGGATTGATCTCCGGAGGGGGAATAGGGTTTGAAATCAGTGATATAAACAGATGATAACCCCCTGTTGAAGTGTTTCCCCAGAAGGCTGGTTTTAAGTTCACCGGTGAGGATATTCTGTGACAGATCCGCCTCTTTTTTCAGGGAATAGACAATATCCCCGGCCTTTGTGATCAGCAGCAGATCATGGTACCCGTGGTCCAGGGTGAATGTTTTAAAGGAGTCCCCGTATTCCAGGGATTCAAAATAATCGTATTGGGTAATATCGATGGTGCCGTCCACCAGTGCAGATGAGAATCCGTCAAGGGCGGCGGCCATATGTGACGAATTGGCCAGAACCGAAATATCTGTTTTAATCTTCTTGAAATATCTTTCAATCTGCGTTTTTTTGGCCTCCCGGGTGGTGATCAGATGGGAAAAGGTCTGCCGGGAAAGGGCGTCGTGGGAGGCCTGAAGGGCGATATACCCGATGGTCATAAACGGGACAAGCCCCAGGGTAAGCAACAGAAGAATAAGTCGGGTCCGGATCGTCATCTTTTTTAACCCTGTTTTTAGCATGGTTTATTCCTTGCCGCCGTAGGCATAGGGTCTCCAGTTTTCCACACTGATGGTTTCAATCCCGAAAACGATCTCCCCTGTTTTCGTAATCATGGGCAGATCCGGGGTAATGATGTCCCGGGGAAGGGGTTCCCCGCTGATGATTTTTAATAATACCCTCAGGCCCAATGCCCCCAGCAACGGGGTGTAAGGTGCGGTCATGGCCATCTTACCCTCCGCTATGGCATCCAGGGATTCCATCAGGTCATCATTGCTCAGTACGATGATGGGTTGCCCGTTTTTCCGGCTGTTCCGTCTGCCGGCGGCATCAATTGCCTGAACCGCACCCATACCCTGTTCCGCCCCGGTGCAGAAAACGGCATCTATTTCCGGGTATTCGGTCAGGGCTCCGGATACCTGTGTGAAGGAATCCTGACGGTTGCTCGGGTTATGCAGGCTGTCTAAGATGTTTAATCCGGGGAAATAAGAGATCACCTTTAAAAAATGCCCGGTACGCATGGAATCCGCTGTGCTGCCAAGGGGCTTTCGAATCATGAGGATATTTCCTTCAACCCTTCCGTTCTCCTGCAGTAATTTATGAACCAGGTACATTCCCTGCTGGGTGCCGTTGGCCGGGAAATTACCGGTAATCCGGGCGTTTATTTTCATCGCCCCGGTCATCCTGTCCACGGATACACAGGGAATACCTTTTGCCAGTGCCCGTTGGACCGGCGGACCAATGGGGGCCTCCTGCATGGGCCACACCATGATACCGTCAAGCCCGTCTGCGACCCAGGTATCTATGTGCCTGATCTGATTGTTGTTGTCAAATTCCGGATCAAGCACGGTGAGTTCTACGTTGCTGTGACGGGCCGCCTCCCAGATAGCTGTCTCAGCATTGTTCAGCAGCCATGGGTGACTGAACCCGTGGATCGTGTACCCGATACGATAGGTTTTTTCAGGATCGCCGATGGGGCCTTTCCCCAGGGGATAATAGGATGTAAAGGGCAGTTTCAGCTTTTGCCGGCTCATGGGGCCGGTGATATCCGTTCCCATGCCCACCTTGAATGGGGGAATCTTTCCCCGTGGCCGGGGATATTTGTTCATATAAATGGCAAAGGCCTCTTTTTTAAACAACCGATATACGGCCTTGTTGGCACGGCTCAAGGGGATTTTCTTCCAGAAATCAAGGGCTTCCTGGTTGTGCAGATTCAGCTGTGCCACATAGTCAAGAAAGGCCCGGCCCTCCAGTGTTTTTACTTTTTTCCAGTCAATGGCAGAGGCCTCGGCGGTGCCGCACAAGAAGAATGTCACGAGGATGACTGCCAATATCTGCTTTCCGGTTCCGGAACCGCCCCTTCTAAACCTTTCCAATCCGTTCATCTTTTATCCCTGTATTAGTGAATTTTATATTTTTCCGGTTGCCCCTGATCGTTCATCATCCGGTTGATCTCTTTTTTCAATGCGATCATTTTCTGTTCACGGCCCACGGCGAGCTTTCTGAACCGGCTCAATTCATTGAACTTATCCCGGATCTGCTGTTCCACCTTTTTTCGCTCCGTGATGTCCAGCAACCATCCCAGGATGCCTTTTTCCCCGTCATAGGAGATGGGCATATAGGTGACCAGCATATCCCGTATTTCCCGGTTATGCCCGTACATTTTCAGTTCATGGTTTTCTACGATTTCACCGTGTTTCAGTTTATTTGTCAGGGTATCACGCTCATCCGGGTTTACATAAAGATCCGGGGATTTATCCCCCACTGCCACATCAAACATGTGTTCAAAGGTGGGGTTGGTAAAATGAATCACCCCGTTGGTGGAAAAGGCGACACCCACAGGGCTTGTGTCAAGTATCTGCTGAAGCTGTTCCCGTTCATCGAGAATCGCCTTTTCCATCCGTTTCTGTTCGGTAAAATCCACCCACATGGTGGCGGCCACTCTTCCGATTTGCACCGTATGGGCCTGGAGATCGTATACCCGGCCTGATTTTGCGGTGATTTTCAGATCCATGGGGGCGATGGGAACCCCTTCTTCGGAGGATTTCTCCACGCGTTCCGTCCAGTCCGCCTTAATTGCTTCCCGGTATGTTACATCCGGGAAGAAGGGGGCCCAATGGGATTCCACATCGGGAATATCCTGAATGGTATATCCCAGTAATGCGGTGAACGCCTGGTTAATCACCATCACATCACCCCGGGGATCAAACAGGGCGGTGGGCAGTGGTAATCCGTGTACCAGATTAACAAGTTCAAGGCTTCTGGTTTCCGCCTCCTCCCGGGCCGTTTCTGCCTCCTCTTTGGCCCGCAGCAACGCCTGTTCCGCAGCCTGCTGCTCGGTGACGTCCCTCATTGACGCCACAACAAGGATCCCGGACGATTCGGTTATTGGACTGAGGCTGATGTCCACCGGTATCAGGGTGCCGTCTTTTGCCTGGGCCTTGAGGGCCATGCCGGCGGTCCCCATTTTTCTGACCCTGGCATTTTTCAAGAAATAGGCCCTGTTTTCCGGGTGGCCCAACCGTTTGTCCCGGGGGACCAGGATATCCACCGTCTTGCCGAGCAGTTCGGCGCGATCATATTTTAAAAGCCTTTCGGTCTGGGAGTTTACCAGTACGATTTTCCCTTTGTCGTCGGATACCACCATGGCATCCGGTGCAGACTCAAGCAATGCGGCAAAGCGTTTCTGATTTTCCGTTAACTCTGCCGTACGGCTGGCCACCTTCTTTTCAAGGGTGTCCCTTGCATGGGCCAGTGCCCGGCTGGTGCGTTCGCCAACGATCAATACAAAGAGGACGGCACCCACGGACAACAGCAGGGTAATGCCGAGAATGCCAACGATCATCCGCCGGGTTTTGTGGAAATAGGACAGGGCTTCGTCCACATCCAGTTCCACCGCTAACCCGATGTTCAGATTCACATCCCAGGTCCAGGCGCCGAATACATCCACGCCGCGGTAGTCCCGGTATCCCCGGATATTTGTGGCCACAAACGAATGCCCCTGTTTGATCTGGGATTTTTCCACCTGCGCCTTTTGCTTCAGGGCCTCCAGAACCATGTGGGTCAGGGGTTGCCGGGACCTTTCCGTTTCAGGTGTATAGCCCTCAAGTAAATTGCCCCCGGGATCCCGGATTTGAATATTCAAGGTACTGCTTTGCCCCTCCTGCAGCAAACCGATACGCTGCAGTTGATCGTCAAACCGGCTTTTGGACAGCAGACAGCCGTTCCGGTCAAAGGCGTATGCTTCACGGCTGGATGTGCCGCCAAAGGCCTGAAGGGCCCTTGCAAAATCGTTCCATGGATCCACCCGCAGGGTAAACACAGCCAGCACATGACCGGCGGAATCTTTCACCGGGCCGATAAAAAACATGGTGGGCGGTTTTTTCTCATTATCGGATGGGGTGTTCGTAAGATTCACATCCGAGGTCATGGGGGGGACGAATCCCACCTCCCCCTGGAACGCCCGCCGGATCAGATCCGGATGTTCCTTTGAAATGAGGTTTATGGTACCCAGATTCGTATCCCGCATGGAGCCGATACTGACATGATTGGGGTTGATGATGAAAAACCCGATGTGTTTAAAAATCTCTCCATCTCTGCTGAAATATTCCCGGGCGGTGGCCAGTCCGGATGACCCGAGAAGCGTGGCTTTTTCAGGGTAAACCCCCAAAAGCCTGCGGGTGATGGAGACAAGTTCGGGATCGCGTCCGATACGGGCCATGTCCGACAGGCGTTCTGTCAGCCAGAGATCCAGCCGGTCCTTGGAGAGCATAATCTGGCCCCGGAGATTTTCATCCACGTCCTGCAACAGGAGTTGTTTATTGCGGTCAAGGGTCACCCACCCCAGCAGGGCAACCACACAAACAAAAAGAGTCAATCCGGAGAGTACGAATATCCGGAACCAGACAGAACCGAAGGTCACCGCGATATTTTCCCTTTGAAGGGTTCGGATCAGGACCCAGGCCAGCAGGCTTACCAAAAGAAAGGCAATAATGGCATAGCCCAACAGGCCCTCGATCCGGATGCCCGTGGTGGGTTGATTCTTTTTTTCTCCGGAGGAGGGGGGGACCTGTCCGCCCTGGGTCTGAAGATCAGCCATATCTCCCAGGGCAATGTACCGGCCGATAATCTGCATCTTTTCTTCTTTGGAAATCGCAGCCAGCCCCTTTTGAAGAATATCGATTAAGATTTGATTCTTCTTCAAGGCCCCCAGACGTAAATCATGGGAAATTTCCTCGAAATATCCCGCGACTTTTAAATTGGTGATCAAACTTTTCTGGCGCTCATACTGGGCCACGATCATCGGTCCGATATACGCATCCACGCCACCGTCACTCACGAGATGAAGTCCTTTCCGCACAGAAGCCACCGGTGTTAACAGGATATCCGGATAACGGCTTTTTATGACTTCATGGAGATGGGTGGCCTTGTCCACGGCCAGTTTTCTGCCTTTGAGTTCATGGATGTCCCCGATTCCTTTGGTATCATTACGGATATAAATGGCATCCGGAAGATCAATATAGGAGGGGGTGAATGTAAATATCTTTTCCCGTTCCGGTGTTTTACTCAGACATTGGAGCAGGTCCAGCGCTCCGTTTTTCAGCATCTCCTGCATTTTTGGCCACGGACCGTCTGTGTACCGGACCTCAAGGCCCACCCGACGGGCGGCCAACGCCAGAATTTGTGTGGAAATCCCCTGGATTTCATCCCCTTCTTCAGCAATGATAAAGGGGGGCCACTCTCCGCCGTTTGCCCTGATCACCGGATGAGTCTGGATCCAGGTTTTCTCCGAAGGGGTCAGGGCGACATTGGCGGCCTGCTGCCTGCGGCTTCCCATCCACTTTAGTTTCAGGGCATTCATCTCATCCTGCGATACGCTTGCCATGGCTTTTTGCAGAACGGACCGGAGCTGTGGCCAGTCATCTCGAATTCCCAGCCGGAGATTGACGATATCCGGATTCCCGATTTTGACTTCGCCGGATATGGACAGTCCCGTGAACATGTTTCGTAGAATCAGGGAACGGATTACCGCTTCTTCACCCAGAACGGCATCTGCTCTGCCGAAAATCACCGCCTTGAGGCAGGCCAGGGTATCTTCTTCAAATATCAGATGGATCTGGGGAAATGACCGGGTGAGTATCTCCTCGTAAAAGAACCCTTTGGGCACAGCCACTGTTTTTCCGAAGAGCTGTTCAATGTTTTGGTAGGGGGTGGTGTCATTGCTTGCGATAATGTTGGGGTTTTTTATATAGGGATCCGTATATAAAAGATACTTTTGCCGGTCCTCTGTTTTGACGATATTGAGCATGACATCCAGTTCTTTTTTCTGAATCATGCCCAGGAAGTCATTCCAGGAAGGACCTGTGACATACTCTATTTTGACCCCGAGGATCTCAGCCAGCAGATTCATATAATCTATGGAAAGTCCTTTGGGCTGGCCGTATTCATGGAAATTAAAGGGGGGCCATTCCTGTTCATTATGCACCCGGATCACCGGATGGGTGCTTAACCAGGCGCTTTCCTCCGGGGTTAATGAGAGTTTTGATTGTCCGGGGCCCCCTGTTGTTGCCGCAAAGTTTCGCCACCGGTTCTTGATGTCGTTTCCCGTTTTTCTGGGAATCGTTCGGAACACCTTGTCCATAATTCCTTTCAGCACCTGATAATCCTTGCGCACCGCCATATGGACGGACGGCCCCTTGAAGGGAACCGTGGCAACAGGATGTATACCCACAAGGGAGCGCTCCCGGATGTGATAGGAGGTGGAGATGATATCGCCGATAAAGGCATCCGCCTCACCCGTGATGAGCATCTTCAGTGCATCGGAAATGGTGGGTGCCGTTTTAAGCTTAAAATCCGGATAGTTCGCACGCAACAGGGATTCAATGGTGTACCCTTTTACAACAACGGTGACCTTGTCCGTTAACTCCTCAAAACTTGTGATTTCTCCACCCCTGGAAAAGATAAATTCAGTGAGATGGATATAGGGGGAGGTGAAATTCACAAAGGTTTCCCTCTCCTTTGAATGGTAGATCGCCGGCAGGATATCAATTTCCTTTCTGCGGATCATATCCAGAAGTTCATTCCAGGGCGGACCGGTGATGATTTCCAGTTCAAGGCCAAGTTGTTCACGGATGATGTCCAGATAGTCATTGGCAATACCGGCGTAGGTCCCTGTCTTGTCCACAAAGTCAAAGGGGGCCCAGTCCGTTTCTCCGCCGACAACAAGTTTCTTATGGGCGGAGAGCCAGGCCCGTTCCTCGGGTGACAGATTCAAGGCGTCTATGCCTCTGGGCCTGAAAATCAGGTTATCCGTATTCAACCTGTTGCTCGTCAATCCCAGCAGCTGATACACCTGTGCGATCTGTTTCAGGCGATTTTCATCAATATGCCCCAGGGGGATGTTTTTGTCATAGGCCAGTTTTTTCAGGGTCTGCGCTTCAAATAAAAGCGCCGCTTTGGTGCGGTTCTGGGTATTGTACTTTTTGAGTATGAGCTCAACGGTGTCTTCTATATGGGCAAATGCATACTCCCATCCCTTAAGACTTGCACTTCGAAAACGGGCGGCCAGGCCGGGATTGTTTTGTATCAACTTCCGGGATGTAAAAAGGATATCACTGTAGAAATCGTAGCCATGGTCACGGGGGGAGAAAATGGTGACGTCCACGCCTTTTTTCTTCATTTGAAACGGTTCATTGGAGGTGTAGGCCGCCATGGCATCTGTTTTTCCGGAAATCAGATCATCGATGCTGAAGCTGTGGGGCAGGGCGGTGTAGTCCTCCGGTGTCAACCGGTTGGTCACCAGCATCGCCGTCAGGGAGGCCATGCCCACCCTGTCATCCGGCACCATAATCCGTTTGCCTTTTAAATCCTGCACCTGTGCAATATCTTCACGCTTTTTAGCGAGAAGCATGAAGGGGGAATGCTGGAAAACGGCAGATAAAAGATGGACCGGCTTTCCTTCCATATGCTCCAGCAGGAGTGACGACCGACCCACGCCGAAATCGGCTTTTCCCGACATCACATCGCCGGTGACATCTGTTCCGAATTCATACTCCTTGATGACGACATCAAGACCGGCGTTTTTATAAAATCCCATTTCCTTTGCCATAAAATAACCGGCAAACTGGAATTGGTTTTTCCAGATCAGTTGGAGCGTCACCCGATCCCCGGTCCCGCTGTTCGTGAGCTGGGTTGCAGATTTGTTCCCGGTTTTATCAGTAAGATTTGCAACGCTGCTGCCGGTCAGATAAAGCACAAATAGAAGAATAAGGACAGCATCTTTCAGGAAACGCATGTGAATCTCCATGTATAATGGGGGCCATGAATATCGTCCTGATTCCCGCGCGGGATATTCCCGTAGGGGGAAGGGCGAAATAAAAGATGTTTCATCACCCGACAGATTTTAATTTTTAATGGAATTCAGGATACAAGAAAAAGGGCGTGAATAAAACTCTTTTTAAAAGTTTGGGCTGATGCAGGGTAATTTTCGCACCAATCTGTGGTCTTGGCTTGAGCGAACCGATATCATCCCAGGCACACTTTATTCCGACCGGAATTTTTTGCATGATAAAGGGCCTGATCAGCTCGGTGAATTAAGGTGTTCGCACTTTCGCTTTCTTTATATGAAGCAACCCCGAAACTGGCGGTCTGTGAAGAAACAATCGGAAATGAATGGGTCGCTATAATCCTTCTCAGTTTTTCTGATAATGAAGTCAGTTTTTCATTATCTATTTCAGGGCAGATGATTAAGAACTCCTCACCTCCCCACCTGCCCACCAGATCAGATTTACGGGTATAGGTGGTCAAGAGGCGGGCAATTTCTTGTAGGACTTTATCGCCCACCTGGTGACCATACGTATCATTAACCGATTTAAAATGGTCAATGTCTAAAAGGATAATCCCAAAAGGATGTTTATATCTTTCATAACGGCCGATCTCTTCTGTGACGGCCGAATCCAGTTTCATCCGGTTATAAATCCCCGTCAGCTTATCTGTTACGGATAACTCTTCAAGCGCAATATTTTTTTCCTCAAGTTGATCCCGCATCACACTTAAGTCTTCGTAGGCTTTTTGTGTCTTTGCTTTTTCGGCAGACAGTTTCCGGTTCCAGAAAACAAAAAAGGCAATGACAATGAGCCCCCCTGCAACGATCTGCCAAATCAGGGTATAATCAATTCCCCGTTCAAATTTAACGGAGAACCACTTACTGGATATCTCCTGCTTTTCCGGTTCGGAAAAAGATGCAGCCACTTTATCTAAAACAGACAGCAGTTCAGGGTCTTCTCCTTTACGCATGGCAAAGGCCAGCTTTAGAGAGATGTCAAACCGTCCGCCGATTTTCAAATCCAGCAGACCTTCCCGGCGAATTGTATGAACGATACTGGCCACAGTATCGACAAAGCCGAATAATTCTCCTTCTGCAACACGTCTTAAGCCATCCACGACATCGGTTACTTCCTGAATCTCCAAATTCGGATATTGTTCGCGGATGAGATCAAAGTGGGCATACCCTTTTACGACCCCAATCGTTTTGTTCTGAATTGCGGCAATATTTTCAATAAAGAGTTCTTCAGAGCGCAGTGCAATAACCAGAGCGGATTCCAAATGCGGCCGGGTGAAATCCAGCCACTTACGCCGTGACGCTGTCGGGGTGGCTGCTGCGATGATATCGCAAGCACCACGCCTCATCTCATCAATGGTCTGGGACCATGAACCGGTTTGATAAAGCCGAAACGGCAAACCTGTGCGTTCGCTGGCTAATGCCACATAGTCTGCTACCATGCCTTCGTATTCGCCTTTCTCATTAATATGCTCATAGGGCATCCAATTGGGATCTACACAGTAGATGATCTGTTCTTTTTCTGACAGCCAAGCCTTTTCGGCTTTGGTTAAAGCGATGATGGGGGCAGTTTCCAATTGTGATGAGTGAATCCATCGTTTTACCCACGTCTGGCGAATTTCCGGCCTGATGTGCTTCATTGCCTTGCCCAGAATACTGTGGAAGAGGGGCCAGTCTTTGCGCACAGCCGCATACAGGTCCATATCCCGGATGTCATGATGGTGAAACCACGGATACGCGGCAATTTTCAAATCGGGCAATGCATTGGTTTCGATATGATAGGCCAGCAAAGCCGAGCTTTCCACCACGGCATCTGCCTTTCCGTTTACGACAGCCTTTAGAGCTTCAAGAGGGTTTCTGACCGCCTTGCCGTCGATTTCGCTTAGGATCAGTACCGTGGGGACTTCTTTTGGTAAGATCTCGGAAATAGCGTAGTCTTTTGGTAGTGCCACCCGGCGTCCCGCAAGGTCGTTTAGAGAATTGATGTCATTTTCATCCTTCCGGGTAATAATGACCGGTGGATTTTTATAATAGGATTTTGTGAATAAAGCGTAGGCGTTTCGTTTGTCAGTTTTGTAAATGGCACTCATCACATCAATGCCGTCTTCTTGTTCCGGGTTGCGGAACCGTTCCAGCAATTGGGGCCATTCCAGCCCATTCACATATTCGAAATGAACGCCCAGCATATCGGCGATATGATCCATCATATCCATGGCATATCCTGCCGGCCGGCCATCCTGCATGAAATCAAACGGCGCCCAGTCCATTTCATTGCTGATCCGGATGATAGGGTGTTCTGCCAGCCAACGCAGTTCTTCCCTGGTCAGGCCGATGGATGAGGGGTGCTGATGGGAAAACCATTTCTCATGCAAGTGTTGTCGTTCTTCCAATGTCAGGGCATCAAGGGCTTTTTGCATCAGGCCGTTCAATACAGGCATATCATTCCTGGTACCGATGGATAACTCCTGTTCTGTGTCCTGCAATGCTCTGCCCGCGTTGGAGTGGTAGTGGAGACCCACAATACCATGGGCGGTGATTAAATAGTCGGCCACCGCCTTGGTGGCCACAACACCATCGGCAGTTCCATTGGCAACGCTTTTCAGTCCTTCTAAAAGAGACGACAATTCCATGATGATTATCTCAGGATATCGTTTTCTTAGTTCTGCCTCAAACGCATGGTCTTTCACCATCGCAATGGTGAAACCGCTCATCTGGGAGAACGATGTTTTATCCTTCAACGTTTCGGAGACATATAATCCTTCGGCAATGGACAGATAAGGACGGGTGAAATTCAAAAAATTTCGCCGTTCTGAAATATTGACGATCACGGGAAAGAGGTCAATTTCCCGCCGTTTTCCTTTTTCCAATAGTTCCGACCAGGAAACCCCGTTGACAAATTCCAGTGCAAGACCAAGCTTGCCCGCCAAAAGGCGAATTAAATCAATAGAATATCCGATGGGTTCTCCCGTTTCGACAAAATCCAGCGGTGGCCAGTCCATTTCGTTGGCCACCCTGATTTTTGAATGATTGCTGATCCAGCGGATCTCTTGTTCAGTTAGCGCTATCTGTGGTGGTGGTTCCCCCTTCTGCAAGGTTACTATCGCCGGTGAGGGCGAGGGCATAAGCAAAGGGCTGAATAAAAGAAATATGTATAAGAGAAAGGTGGTTACAGGGGGCAGGGCGGTGTTGTCCGGCCGGTAAAATATCAAAAACTTCCAATATTTCAAATATAACTTCTCCCCTGATGCGACATATTCGTTTTGTATCAGGGGAGACCAATTTCGGTCAAGGTAATTAATTTCCGGCCGGCCTGACAAACCTGCCGCAATTTGAATATGGCTCACTGTCTTTTATTCTCAGGTCTCATGATAAATAGGTCCCCATACCGATATACTGTGCGAATGATACCCCTCTTCCTCTTGAATCCAGTTTGGTTTGATAAAAAGGTGTTTTGTTATTGTTTTGTTTGTGAATTTTTGATAGTTCAAATGAAGCGTTAGTGAAAGTGGGGATATTTAAATGAATGAATTGTTGGATAATACGGATTGGCAAATTCTAACGGAATTGCAAAAAGACGGACGCGCTTCACATGCCGCAATCGGTAAAAAAGTCGGCTTAACAGGACCTTCAGTGTATTCCCGGATACAAAAAATGGAACGTGAAGGTATCATTAAAGGATATTCGGTTCATCTTAACCCTGACAAGGTCGGTCAAGGTCTGCTTGCCTTTGTCAGGGTCGGGACATATGCGGGGACGGCGTCTGATGAGCAGGATGATTTCGAAGAATTCGTAATGAAAACGGATCAGATCATAGAATGCCATGATGTTGATGGAGAAGACAGCTACCTGCTTAAAATACGCACTGACACTCTTGAATCCTTAAGGGATTTGCTGGCACAGATACGGGGGATTTCAAGTGTCTCAAGAACCGTCAGCTCCATCAATATGGTCACTGTAAAAGAAACTGGTTTGAATGCCCCTGTTGATTCTAACCGTTAGGGTAGAGACGAATTCATTATGATAAAGGCCCATAAAACTGATAAGAGGCAAATCCATGCCGAATTGATTCTGATATCGGTGACGGTATTCTGGGGAGCAACATTTCCCATTGTTAAAGACGCTATTTCCGAAATACCGGTGTTGGCATTTCTATGGATTCGATTCGCCATCGCTGCAGTCATGCTGGCGGGCTTGGCCGGAAAGAAAGGGTTTGCCACCCTTGATTCTCGGGGCTGGTGCGTTGGAATAATTCTTGGCACACTACTGGCCTTTTCCTATATTTTTCAAACCTTTGGTTTAGAGCGTACATCCGCCGCCAATGCTGGTTTTTTGACCGGGCTGGGAGTGATTTGGGTACCTTTGCTTGCGGGACCATTATTAAAAAAACGAGCTGCCTTTGGATCTAAGATCGGTGCTGGACTGGCCCTTCTGGGATTATTTCTTTTGACCTGGCATACCCCGTGGACGATTAATTTCGGTGATTTTCTGGTGGTTGTCTGTTCCATTTTTATCGCATTGCATATCCTTGGACTTGATGGGCTTACCAAAGGCTATGACGGCAGAGCGCTTACCTTTGTTCAAATTACCACCGCCGCATCTATCTACCTGATTGGCAGTCTCATTTTTGAACCGATCTCCTGGCCGCAGGTATGGACGATGTCGCTGGTGAACGCGTTCATTATCACCTCATTGTTCGCCACAGTTTATGCGTTCTGGGCAATGACAACCTTCCAGAACCGGACAACCCCAACGCGAGCCGCACTTATTTATACACTTGAACCATTATTCGCTGCGATCTTCTCCATTTGGCTGGCAGGCGATCGGTTAACAGCCACCGGATGGATCGGCGGGGGCTTCATTGTAATCGGAATGATTTTTGCCGAAGCATGGCCTGTCTTTTCCTCTAAGAAAAGACAATCCGTAGATAACTTGTGATTCGTCCCGGTCTAATCTTTAAATCTCATCGCTATTGCTGATCCTCTATAGCCCTTGACAACGGATTGTTGAATCTATATATTCCGATTCAACGATTTGGTCTGACATTGGCGGCGGGATCTGTACCGTCAAAGTCAAAGCTTTAGGATTCTATCAGAGAAGCCACTGCCCAATTGGGTGGACACTAAGGAGGGGAAACCTAATTATCATGAAAACCTTTATAAAAGTGATGAAAGCATTGTCCGATCCCAACCGGGTTAAAATGATAAAAATGCTGCAGAACCGGCCCCTTTGCGTTTGTGAAATCAAAGAAGCCCTTGGGATTGCCCAATCCACAACCAGCAAACATTTGAAACTCCTTGAAGATGCCGGCCTGGTAAGAAGTTTTAAGGATGGATTGTGGGTCAATTATTCTCTGGCCGATGGCAGCGACTCTCCCTTTGCCGCAAATATGATCGGCAACCTCAAGCATTGGCTGGACAATGAACCTGAAATTCAGGCGTTGAATGAGATTTTACCGGGTATTGACCGTAATGACATTGTGGGAAATGAATAGATAAAAAATTTTGCACCATAATATCGATAAATGACCATATATAAAAAGAGGTTGAGATGAGTACAGATACACCCCAGGCAGGGGCAATGAAAAAAAATGCAAATTCAGGACTTATATTGTATCTTTTCATTGGGTTAGCAGGTGTTGTGCTGTGGTGGATGATCTACAGGCAACTGGCCGGGTTATCCCAATGGCTGACCTATAATCTGCTGTCAATCCAGAAGGGATCCCATCTGGGGCATTCCATAGAGTTTTTCCTTTATGACACCCCTAAGGTAATGATGCTGCTTTTCCTGGTTGTCTTTGGCGTGGGCATCATCAGGAGCTTTTTTACCCCTGAAAAAACCCGTGCACTCCTGTCCGGTAAAAGCGAATTTGCAGGCAATGTCCTGGCAGCGCTTCTCGGCATTGTGACACCGTTTTGCTCCTGCTCCGCTGTCCCCTTATTTATCGGGTTTGTAACCGCAGGGGTTCCCCTGGGGGTGACATTTTCCTTTCTTATTGCCGCTCCCATGGTCAACGAGATTGCCGTAGGGCTTTTATATGGGCTGCTGGGCTGGAAAGTTGCCGCTATTTATATGGGAACCGGCCTTTTTATTGCGATATCCGCCGGTTGGGTGATCGGCCGGCTGAAGCTTGAAAATCATATTGAGGACTGGGTGACCCAGGCCAATATGGTTGATGTTGAGATGGAAGAAGAAAAACTGACCTGGAATGACAGGATTGTATATGGCTGGGATGCCGTAAAAGAGATCATCGGCCGGGTCTGGATATATGTCATCCTGGGTATTGCCGTCGGTGCTGGTATTCACGGTTTTGTTCCTGAAGGGGTCATGGCCTCCATCATGGGCAAGGGATCCTGGTGGTCCGTCCCTGTCTCTGTACTCATCGGTGTGCCCATGTACTCCAATGCCGCAGGGGTCATTCCTGTTGTTGAAGCCCTTTTGGGAAAAGGGGCCGCACTTGGCTCTGTCCTCGCCTTTATGATGAGTGTCATTGCACTGTCTTTGCCGGAAATGGTTATCCTGCGAAAAGTACTTAAACCCCGTCTGATCGCTGTGTTTGTCGGGGTTGTGGCCTGCGGTATCCTTTTTGTCGGGTATCTGTTTAACATGATTCTTTAATCACAGATATTTTATTTACGCTAAATCGTAAAACAAAAAGCCGGGTCACGGATTGTGGCCTGGCAGCTGAACCATAACAAAACAAGGAGTCACAAATGGAAATCAAAGTATTGGGACCGGGATGCGCCAAATGCTCAAAAACTGAAAAACTGGTGAAGGAAGCCGTCAAGGAAACAGGGGTGGATGCCAGCGTGGAAAAGGTAAGTGATATGATGCAGATCGCCTCATACGGTGTTTTCGGTACCCCATCGGTGATTGTTGACGGAGAAGTGAAGTGTTCCGGGAAAGTACCTAAGAAAGCAGATATTCTGTCCTGGCTGGAAAAATAAGCGGATCATTTTTGAACGAGGAATGCTGATGTTGAACCATCTGACTAAATGTATTGTCCTGACAGCAATTCTGGTGTGTCTGGCCGGGCCGGCAGTGTATGCCCGGGATTTTTCCCGGATTCCTGAAACGGGTAAGGTGACCATGGTCGACCTTGGGGCAAAAAAATGTATCCCCTGCAAGATGATGGCACCGATCCTGGTCAAACTTGAGAAGGCGTATGAAGGAAAGGCAGACATCGTTTTTATCGATGTCTGGGAAAACCGGGAGCAGGCACCCAGGTTCAAGATCAGGGCCATTCCGACCCAGATCTTTTTCAATGAAAAAGGTGAAGAGGTTTACCGCCACGAGGGATTTCTGGATGAAAAATCCATTATCAGCCAGATGACGAAAATGGGTGTTGACCAGCCCCGTTTATAGTTGACCAGCTCCGCCTATAGAAATAAAAGGATAATTTCATGTTGGATGCCTTGTTCTTAACGGTGAACCAGTGGATGGCCGGCGGTGTCGCCATTGCAGCGGCAGGCTGCTTTTTATGGGGGGGGATAAGTGTGCTGTTCAGTCCCTGCCATCTGGCGTCCATCCCTTTAATCGTGGGATATGTCGGCGGCCAGGAAAAGATGGTGCAGCCGAAACAGGCCGGTATGTATTCCGTTCTTTTTACCACAGGGCTTTTCATCACCATTGCTTTGATCGGTATCATCTGCGCCCTGCTTGGACGGATGCTGGGGGATGTGGGAAGTTACTGGCAGATTTTTGTCGGTATTATCCTGATTTGGGTGGCATTGGGGATGCTGGGTGTTGAAAAATGCGCCGTATCCGGCGGACTGTTGTACAAGTTAAATTTCAAAGGGAAATTCGGGGCTTTTGTACTCGGCCTT
>JAKSBB010000138.1 GCA_022361315.1 Desulfobacterales bacterium | reverse complement strand
GACCTGGATGAGAAGACCGCCTACAACGTGGTCAAGGCCCTGTATGAAAACACGGATACCCTTGCCAAGGTTCACGTGAAGGGCAAAGAGATCAGTCTGGAAAAAGCATTGGAATCTGTCTCCATCCCCCTGCATCCGGGTGCGGAAAGATACTACCGGGAAAAAGGCCTGATCAAATAGGATGAGAAAAATCCTGAAAACAGGCGGGTCGGCCCTGGTGCTGGCCGCCTGTATTTTACTGGCAGCGGTGACATCCGTGGCGGGGCAGGGGGCTTTGGTGGTCTCCCAGTTCCCCGAAGGCCGGGAACTGCTCCGGTTGAATCCGGCCGGAAAAAACGGTTTTTCCCTATCCTTCATCCACTCGGTGTCCAACACCCCGGTGATAGATGAGTACGTCATTGAGCAGGGGAATATCGTCCAGACTGCCGAGCGGTTCATGGCCCACGGGGCGGGGCTGCCGTCCCGGGCGGATGAACCCGGCGGGATTTCCTGGGAGCGCAGGGGAGATACCTTTGTGCTCCGGATGCACCGTCCCATTCCCAAACTTGTGGTCCGCACCGACCGCAATTATCGGAACCGCCTTATCCTGGGGCCGGAAGAAGTCAATTTAAACCAGTGGGAAGACCAGGCCCTCCTGATACGGTTCGTGCCCGGCAGCTGAGTCCCGCTAAAGGAAGATCCATGGAAAAACGAACAGACACCTCACCGGGGAATGGCCCGGCCAACACAGTGCCCGTCGATATGGAAACAGGCGAGACGCCTATGGATGAGGCACAGATAGAGTCCATCGTTAAAAAATACGATGCGGAATCCAACTTCAGGGATATCGGGGGGATTACCGCAAAGATTGCAGGCATCCTCTGTATCATATTGAGCATCTTCCACGTCTACACGGCGGGATTCGGGCTGCTCAACGAGGTCACCCACCGCACCGTCCATCTCACCCTGGTTCTCGGACTGGTCTTTTTAATCTTTCCGCGAAGAATACCGGAAAAGCCGGTGTCGGACTGGGGATTCGGCCTGGCATTTGCCTCGTTTTATCTCTTTCTGGCCTGGCAGCTGGTGAGCCGGTTTTCAGGGGAGATCCCCGTGGCGGGGAAAATCGGGATCATGGGGCTGACCCTGTTTCTGGCGTTAACGGCCCTGCCCATCCGCCAATGGGGCGGGGAGGGGGATAAACTCAGCATTGCCGACTGGCCCCTGGCCATTGTAGGTGCGGGATTCTCCCTCTACCTCATTGTATTTTTTGAAAAGATCTTTATCATCAACATCGGTTTTCCGGATATCTACGATTACATCATGGGGCTTCTGGCCATCATCATGGTGACCGAGGCCTGCCGGCGGTGTATGGGCAACACCCTGCCGGTCATCGGGGCGGGTGCGCTGCTCTATGCCGTGCTCGGCCCCTGGCTGCCGGGAGTGCTGGCCCACAGGGGATACGACATCGTCCGGATTGTCGAGCATCTTTAC
This sequence comes from Desulfobacterales bacterium, assembly GCA_022361315.1. The sequence goes on along the minus strand of JAKSBB010000138.1, from coordinate 324 downwards.
CTGGGCACCGAGGGGATCTACGGTGTGGCCGTGGGCGTTGTGGCTACCTATGTGTTTCATTTCGTGCTCTTCGGTGTCATGGCCCAGATGTCGGGCCTGGGGCAGCTCTTTATCGATCTGGCCATGATCCTGGCAGGCAGGTATTCCGGCGGTCCGGCCAAGGTTTCTGTGGTTTCCTCCGGGTTTTTCGGCATGATTTCCGGCTCCCCCATTGCCAATACCGCCACCACCGGTTCCTTTACCATTCCCATGATGAAGAAGAACGGGTTTACGCCCCGCTTTGCCTCAGCCGGTGAGGCCGCGTCTTCCTGCGGCGGACAGGGG
>JAKSBB010000675.1 GCA_022361315.1 Desulfobacterales bacterium | reverse complement strand
TCACACCGGAAAAGAACTGCTCCATGGTCTTTTCCACAATCTCGGCCAGGGTGAAGGTAAAGCCGGTGCTCACCAGAATAATCCGGTTCAGATCCGCCAGGTTGCTGCCGAATCTGCGCTCAATCATCCGGCGGCGGATGGTGAAATCCGGCAGGCCGTCCCGGGGATCCACCACCCTTTCCAGGGTATCCCGGAGAAGTCCCGGGATCTCCCGGAGGTGTTCCTCATAAAAGGTAAGGCCGAAATCCTTATGAAAAGCCAGGGGGGTCAGCAGGGTCTGTTCGGGACGGATATCACTGCGGCGTTTCCCGGAAACATCCCGGATGCTCAGCGCCCGCATCACATCGGTTTCACCAGCCGGCCCACTGTTTCGAATCCGGGTCCGGATCACGGCAAAAAGCCGGGGACCGTCCAGGGCGTATACTTCCACCCGGAACGGGGCCAGCAGCGTCATCTTCTCCCGCCGGAACCAGGCATCTTCAGTGTCACTGTGATCATCTTCCGCTTCGGTATCGAAGAAATCCGGTTCCACAATCACCGACTTTTTGGAGTAGGTCTGCATCAGCCGGCGCAGTTCTCCTGCCGTTGACTGGATCAGGGACTGGGGGAAAAGGCCCAGGGCGGCGTTGATGTCGGACACCACCATAAAATCGTCTGTGTCCAGGCGTTTAACAATATACACCGGCCGTTTGTGGGCAGCCAGGAAAAGCCGGTCTGGAGAAATCCGGCTGATACCGGATACCGCAAACTGCCCACCATCCGGAATCATGGCTTCCATTGCCCGGATGAAGGCCATTTCATCCAGCTCATGAACACTTTTACCGGTGAGTTTTTTAAACACAGTGTAGTCGATGGACTGGCTGGAAATGGACAACTCCTCCAGCCCCAGGCGGTGCTGTTCCTGAATGGCCAGATACCGCTGGTTTTCCCAGTAGGCCGTATCAAAGTAAAGGCCCCACAGCATGGCGAACAACTCTGTGGAATTGTCCGTGCGCAGGGTATATCCCGCCACCCGGGTCAGATACTCCGTGATCCGGCTCTCCACACCGGAATCAAACTGTCCGTTGAGCACCACGGAGCGTTTCTGGTTCCGGTCCGTGAAAGGGTGGGCGTTGCGCACCGAGATGGCGGATTGAATGGCCCATCTGCCCTGGCCGATGACGGGCTGACTCATGAAACGCAGCAGCAGCGGATGGGTGGGACCCGGCACGTGACCACGGGGCTGAAAGCCCTCGATGTCACCGGACTGTTTCATAAAGACCTCGGTCTGAAAACAGGCCAGAACCGATGCGGCGGCAAATCCAAAGACGTTGGCGGCCTTCTCCGCAGCAAAGAGGGTCTGCCACTTTGGCGGCCGGGTGGTGTTTCGGGTCTCCCAGAAACTGTGAAGTACCTGCTGGATACGGTCTGCGGTGTCCCGGGTATGGGAGGCCAGCATGCAGGATTCCAGATAACGGAAGAGCACGGTGACCCCGTCGGTGGTAAAGTCCGGGGGAAGAATCACCTTTACACGGCGCAGAATCTGCCAGGCATACTTGCGGGCGTAGGGATGTTTCCGGCCGCGATCCTGATGAATCCGCCTCGGCCGGGTTCCGGCTTCGTCATAGGCAAACCGGTTAAAAATCTGGCGGAATTCCTGAACCAGCTCCTCCCGCGGCAGATCCTGTTCCCCTGAACCTGCAAGGGATTCTGCTTCGGCTTCGTAGGCTTTAAGTATCAGCTTTTCCGCCACGGACAGGGGCAGGTCGAAATCGTCTACCATTCGGTTGATGGCTGCCTTCAGGGCCCTGGGCGAATCAATGGAAAAGGTTTCCTGAATGGTGGGGTTCCCCGGCGCCCCCGGTGAAAGCTGCCGGATGTCTTTTGTGTCTGTCAGCGCAGACCAACTCAAATAATCCGGCGCCTCCGGTACGGGGAAGCCCTCAAAAGCCAGCAGAGCGGCCTGCCGGTCCGCCACAAATGCACTCTGGTCTTCTGTTCCCTCTGCCGTTATCGGCGTCAGTGCAGATGCAGACCGGATTTCCGTTTCATCAAACACCGGTTCCACCAGGAGCCGGTCGATGAGATTCTCCACCGAACCCAGTTCCCGCCGGATTCTTAAGGGTTCCAGGTCATTGCCCAGCAGCCCGATGCCGGTGCTGTCCGGGGCCCTGTAAATAATGGCCCACATCCCCGCCAGCATCCGGGTCAGACGATTTTCCGCATCTCCGTAATATACAACGATTCCGCACATACACACACTCCCCGCACTGCTGCCCCCGGCAATATCCGAGTTATTTTATACAAAGGTTGAAAAAGAACGTCAGGTCTTCGGATTGGTCCAGACCGTTTACCGCATTTTTTAAACCTTCGGCCTTCTCTTTCCCCAAAACCGGCCCTGTGAGCCAGAGGAATTTCTCAGCCAGTTCTCCGTCATCCGGCGGGCAGTCCGCATCCCAACGGGCCCCCATAACACCGGAGTTAAACACCTTCCCGCCCCGGGTGGTGATTTCCACCTCGGACTCGGCCCGGGCCGGAAAATTTTCCTGGAACCGGGGCTGGGCCACGATGGATATCCTGTCCATCATCCCCCGGATATCGTCATCCAGCAACCTGGGCGGCAGGTTCTGCCCCGGTCCCACCTCTCCGTCCAGCAGGGCGGCGGCAATGGGGAAGGCGATGTTGTACTGGGCCTCTTCCGTATTTTCCGGATAGGCGGTGCTCAGGGCGGCAGACTCTTCAAAGGTATACACCCGTATGGTCTCGATATCTTCTGAAAGGATACCGTTTTCCCGGACCAGTTTCAATACGCCGTCCACCCCGGGCTGGGCCCAGCGGCAGGCGGAGTAGGGTTTGAAGTAGAGGTTGAGGATTTCCCAGTCTTTCCCCAACGAGGCCACCCAGCCCTCTTCCGGCGCGTCATCAAAAATAGGGTTGATACCGGTAAATCCCTTCTGCGCCATGATCACGGACATGACCGCAACCATGCAGCCCCAGCCGATGCTGTCCTTGCCCATGCCCGGTACTTCGATGCACTTCATCATGGGGGCGATGGGGGCGTGGTACTCGGCTGCCCCCAGGGCATGGCGCAGGGTTTCTCCGTCCAGCCCCATAAGCTTGCCGGCTGCGGCAGCCCCGCAGATGGCCCCCCAGGACCCGGAGGAATGGTAGGTTTCGTAGGTGGCG
>JAKSBB010000543.1 GCA_022361315.1 Desulfobacterales bacterium | reverse complement strand
GCCGGAAAATGACACCCGGGAACAGAAAGCAGAACAGAAACCCCGCTGCGGGTTTGGAATCAATAGGAGGATAGCTGAAAAAGGAAAAAGCGCTGCCCCGGCGCCGGATCAGCCAAAGGGAGGGTAGGCGTCACCAGCCGTGAGAAACAGACAAACCGGGAAACAACCGGGGCAGCACTTCAAGGTGTGGCTAATTGCTGTTTAGCCGATGGTTTTCATGAAGCGGCCTTCATGAAATGGCCGTCATAAAGTGATCAATGCCGGCCTGGGCACAATCCATGTCCTGCTGGGGGGTGCCGGAGCTGAGACCGATGCCTCCCACCACATCACCGTCCACGATGACGGGGAGTCCGCCGCCCACCACGGAGAGGCGGCCGCCGATCATGGTGTGGATGCCGAAGGCCAGGTTGCCGGGGACACAGGCCGCGTTGTAGTCGTGGGTGGCCTTCTTGGCTGCAGCAGCGGTGTAGGCTTTATCCTGGGAAATGGTGATGCTGGTGACTTTCCCCCCGTCCATGCGCTCAAAGGCGATGAGGTTTCCGGATTCGTCAACAATGGCGATGCACATGGGGATGCCGATTTCATCGGCTTTGGCGCGGGCGCCGTCGATCAGGATCAATGCGTCGCTGTGGCTGAGTCGTTTGATGGTCTGCATGGGTCACTCTCTTTCAAATTCTAAGGGTTTATATCAATACGTTCGACAGTTTATTTTGATCACCACCCCACCCACTACCGGGATATAAAAACGGCAGGTCAGCGTTTTGGGCACTGGATGGAGCGGCGATATCGAATGGTTCAGGCCTTGGCTTCCCTGCGCCGTGCATGGAGCAGGGGCTCGGTGTAGCCGCTGGGCTGGACCCGGCCCTTGAAGACCAGATCGCAGGCCGCCTTGAAGGCCACGCCCTCGTAGGACGGGGCCATGGGGACGTAAGCGGGGTCGCCGGCGTTCTGGCCGTCCACCACTTCTGCCATGCGTTTCATGGTTTCGGTGACCTGGTCTTCGGTGCAGATGCCGTGGCGGAGCCAGTTGGCGATGTGCTGGCTGGAAATCCGCAGGGTGGCCCGGTCTTCCATGAGGCCGATGTTGTTGATGTCCGGGACCTTGGAGCAGCCAACGCCCTGGTCGATCCAGCGGACCACGTAACCCAGGATGCCCTGGGCGTTGTTGTCCAGCTCTTTCTGGATCTCTTCCGGGGTGAGGGTGTTTTCCAGCATCAGGGGCGGGGTCAGGATGGCGTCCAGACTGGCCCTGTTCCTGGCCTTGAGTTCATCCTGGCGGGAGGCCACCAGGATGTCGTGGTAATGCGTGGCGTGGAGGGTGGCGGCGGTGGGTGACGGCACCCAGGCGCAGTTGGCACCGGCCATGGGATGGACCTGTTTGGTGGCCACCATTTCCCCCAGTTCGTCGGGTTTGGGCCACATGCCCTTGCCGATCTGGGCCCGGTACTGAAGACCGCATTCCAGGCCGATATCCACGTTCCAGTCCTCGTATGTGGGCAGCCAGGGCTGGGACTTGATCTGTTCCTTTGGCAGGACCGGGCCGGCTTCCATGCTGGTGTGAATCTCGTCGCCGGTGCGGTCGAGAAAGCCCGTGTTGATGAAGACCAGGCGTTCTTTGACCTGGCGGATGCACTCTTTCAGGTTCACGGTGGTGCGCCGTTCTTCATCCATGTCCCCGACCTTGATGGTGTTGCGAGCCAAGCCCAGTGAATCTTCCACCTTTGCAAAGAGGGTGTTGGTGAAGGCCACTTCCTCCGGGCCGTGCATCTTGGGTTTTACGATGTAGATGCTGCCCTCACGGGAGTT
>JAKSBB010001150.1 GCA_022361315.1 Desulfobacterales bacterium | reverse complement strand
GATACCGATGTAAAGCAGGGACAAAAGTTTTATGACGGCTTGATCTTTCACCGGGTCATTGCTGATTTCATGATCCAGGGGGGAGATCCCCAGGGAAACGGTACCGGCGGACCCGGTTACAGATTCCCGGATGAGTTTCACCCCGAACTTCGCCACAATGGCCCCGGCATCCTTTCCATGGCAAATTCCGGTCCGGGAACAAATGGCAGCCAGTTTTTTATTACCCATAAGGCCACGCCCTGGCTGGACTTCAAGCATACGGTGTTTGGCCGTGTGATTAAAGGGCAGAAGGTGGTGGATGCCATTCGCAAAGGTGACAGCATTAAACACCTGACCATTATCGCAGTGGGTGATGAGGCCAACGCTTTTCCCATGGATCAGGCCGGGTTTGATGCGATTCTCGGAAAACAAACCCGTGGAAAACAGGAGCGGCTCAAGGCTGAGAAACTGAGCTTCGAACGGGAGATGCGCAAGAAGTATCCCAAAGCCGTTGCCACTGAATCCGGTTTAATGTACGTGGTTCAGCAGCAGGGAAAAGGGCCTGCCGCAGCTAAGGGGGCCAAGGTCAGTGTCCATTACACCGGTATGTTGACCGACGGAAAGAAATTTGACTCTTCCAGAGACCGCGGACGCCCCATCCGGTTCACGCTTGGTGCACGGGAAGTTATACCCGGATGGGAGCTGGGCATTGCAGGAATGAAAGAAGGGGAACGGCGGAAACTTCTCATCCCGTATTATCTGGCCTATGGGGAGAAAGGGTATCCGGGCGTTATCCCACCTAAGGCAACCCTGATTTTTGATGTGGAGTTGATGAATTTCAAGTAGCGCAGAATCCGCTTTCTAAAAGCGGAGCCTTAAAGCACAGGCATCGCCTTCATCTGTGCGAGAATTCGTTTCTTTCGTTTTTGGACGTATGGCCCGGGGTTTCGGGCCGACCACTTGTGAGGGCTGGGAAGGACCGCCGCCATCAGTGCGGCCTGTGGTGGCGTGAGTGCCGAAGCATCCCGTGAAAAATAGGCCTGTGCACCGGCCTGCGCACCCACGATTCCGGTTCCCCAGTCAACCGTATTCAGGTAGATTTCCATAATCCTTTTCTTATCCCAAATAAGCTCGATCAGAATGGTGTACCAGGCCTCTGCCGCTTTCCGGTAAACCGTTCTGCTGGACGGCAGGTATAGGGATCTTGCCGCCTGCATGCTGATGGTCGACGCACCTCTGAATCCTTTGTTTTCCAATACGTCATCAATCACATTCCGGATTTCGGTGAAATCAAAACCGTGGTGATTTAAAAATCTTTGGTCCTCAGAAGCAAGAACAGCCTGCTGCAGGTGGGGAGATATCTTCTTGAGGTCTTTCCACTGGTAGGCAGAAGGTACATATGGGGCCTCAAAGTATTGTCCCATTGTCCATTCGTACACCATGTTTACGGTACCCGGAGGATTTACGAATTTGAACAGAAGGACCTGCAGAACGGTGAAAAACATGAGGGCCAGGATACATTTCAGCGCTGTCTTGATCAGCCAGCCCCTGATTGTCTTTTTCTTTGTTTTGTCTTTTTTCGATTTGCCCATGCGATGTCCCTGGTCCCGGTATCTATAGTGAAGGCCTAGGCGTTGTCAAATGAAAATCCAGACTTATATTCAGATCATCGGCCGGTCATGATCGCCCCGGTCCGACATTCGAAACAAGGAAATCCTAAAAAAGAGAGGGTATTATGGCACAGATTCGTCATGTGACAGATAACCAGAACAATGAATATATCAATATGGATATCCCCGGATCTGATCTGGATTTTGGTTCAGCAAAACAGGCGGCAAAGGATAAGGCTTTTGAACGCTGTGACCATCCTATGATTTTATCCTGGAAAAACGGGAAGACCGGAGAATCTCACCCGGATTATGAGTGCGGTGTTGAGGCAAAACCTTTTTGGATAAGGTATGCTGAAGGCAGGGGAGCAAATCTTACCATAGACATAAACAAAGGCGAGTATGTCTTTATGGTCCTTAAGATATGATTGCAAATGCATGACTGATATGGCCCTCTTAATGTCAGAACTTGTGCAAATTGTCAAATTCGAGGGGCAGAGAACGTTTACGCGTCACACAAAAAGGCTGATGGAAGCATATCCATCAGCCTTTTGTATTCATCTTACTGAGAAATCTCAGGTTAGATAATCTTCAGTCCGTGCAGGAAAACGGCTGTAATGGCAATAGGAGCGACAATATTTGCCAGAAACAGAAATATATTCAGATATCCCGTGCACACGGTACCGCCGTTGGAAAGTTCATCCTCCACATCCTTGCGTGCCATTTTCCAACCCACAAAAAGGGAGATGCACAGACCGCCCAGAGGAAGCAGGAAGTTGGACGCAATGTGGTCCACGTTGTCAAAGAAATTCGCCCCCAGGATTTTAAACTCGGACATCACACCGAAGGAGAGAGAGCAAGGGATGCCGAATAAGGTGATCACCAGGGTGGTGACAATTGTGGCTGTTTTTCTGGATACTTTAAAATCTTCCACCAAATGGGTGACCACAACCTCAAGTATGGAGATGGATGAGGTCAGTGCGGCAATGGCCAGCAGAAAGAAAAACAGAACGCAGAAAAAGCTGCCAAGGGGCATTTGCTGAAATACGTTGGGCAGGGTAACGAACACCAGGCCCGGACCTGCGGCAGGTTCGATGCCGAAGGCAAATACCGCTGGAAAAATTGCAATACCTGCCAGCAGGGCGATAATTGTATCTGCAGCGGTGATATGTACGGCCAGGGGCCCTAAGCTTTCGTTTTTCTTCACATAGGACCCATAGGTGACCAGCGTACCCATACCAAGACTCAGTGAGAAAAACGCATGCCCCAGGGCGGCAAGAACCGCTTCGGCGGACAATTTGGTGAAATCCGGTTTAAAGAGGAATTCAAAGCCTTTGGACGCGCCGTCCAGGGTGACGGATCTGGCGCAGAGGAAAAACAGGATTACCAGGAGTACGGGCATAAGTATCTTGGAGTAGCGTTCGATCCCGTTCTTAATGCCTGCGATGACGATAAAGCAGGTCAGGGACATGAAACCAATCTGCCAGAGGATGGGTTTGGCTGTTTGTCCGATAAACCCGCCGAACATGGCACCGATCTCATCCGGTGTTCTGCCGTTAAAGGCGCCGGTCACCGCCTTGACCACATATTCCATGGTCCAGCCGGCCACCACCCCGTAAAAAGAAAGGATCAAAAAGGCGGCGGCAATACCCATATAACCGGAGAAAAACCAGGGGGTTCCCGGTGCCAGATTTTTGTATGCGCCGAACACCCCTTTCTGGGCCCGTCTGCCCACCGTGATTTCGGAAAGCATTACCGGCATTCCGATCAGCAGGATACAGATGAGATATACAATGATAAACGCCGATCCCCCGTACACACCCGTGATATAGGGGAATTTCCAAATATTTCCCAGGCCGATGGCAGAGCCTGCCGCAGCGGCGATGAAGCCGTATTTGCCTGTAAAGCTGTCCCGTTGTGAAACCGAAGTCATTCAACCTCCAAAGTCTTGCTGTTCATGTGTAAGGCCCGGCAAGCGGACATGGCTCTATCTGCCTTGTGGGGCTGACCAGATTTCACGTATTGTCAAAGAACAACCGCGTCTTCCCATGTCCTGCTCTGTCAAGCACTGCTTATGCAATGGTTAAACAATTTTTAACCGGAACGTATTTAAAGCAAAATCAACAAATTGTCAAGATTGAACCCCTGCATTCACTTTGTGATATTTTTTATTTCATCCCCCGTCCCGGCCGTGGTATAGGTGTCAGCCATGCTGGAATTAATTCTGACATACCAGACACAGCTGATGTGGATTTCCGGGATTTCCCTGGTCTGTTTTCTCCTGAGCCTGGCAGCCGTTCCCTGGATGGTGGCCAGGATACCCGTATCCTACTTTACTGATCTGGCCGGAAATAAAAGGGCCGTCCCGTCCCGCCATTTGGTGATTCGGGTATTGACGAATCTGGCAGGCGCTTGTCTCCTAATGATGGGAGTCATCATGCTTTTTATTCCGGGGCAGGGCCTGTTGACCATACTGGTGGGATTACTGCTGCTTGATTTCCCGGGTAAAACCGCCGGCATCCTTTACCTGAGCCGCCAAGCAGCGGTGCAGTCCGCTCTGAACTGGATGCGCCAAAAAAAAGGCGTCGCTCCATTGAAGTTCCCAAACTGAAATTTTCTGGGCAAGCCCGCCAAGATACCCTGAAACAGTTGACATTCATATTTACCGTTTTAGCTTATGTCTAATACTTTGAGGCAAACCTGAAACGACGGAATACTAAGGTACAAGAGGCAAAATTATTAAAAAGGAGGAACCCCATGACTGAATCCAAAGACAAAAAAGACTATTGCGATGCCGACGATCAGAAAAAAGTGGTAGAAAAGATGACTGAGTGTGACAATACTGCCAAAAATGACAAAGAACGCAATGAGTGTTATACCAAAGTGATCAAAGACGACGGCTGCATGTCTTCCTGATTCGACCAGACTTGAAGAATACCCCCTGCAGGTGTTCAATACCCTGCAGGGGGTATTTTATATCGGCAAACACCCCTTATGACATTTCTATAGTGACGAAAATCTTAAAATGTGGAGGTCCCCGTGAGTTTAGATTCCCCGGAGTTGACGGCATATCTGGCACAGTTGAATACCATGGCAAATGGAGATCCGGATGTTCAGGTCTCCATGTACGATGTGGGTGATGCATTGGGCCTGGGCAAAGATGAGGCTGCAAAGATGGCGGAAACCTTGTTCATGGGCGGGCATGCGGAACTTAAAACCCTGTCCGGCGGTATCGGTATTACTGCCATGGGACAAAAAGAAATCGGGGTCACCCCTGCAGGGGGTGCAAATCAAAGCCTCAGCAGGGAACGGGTAATCACGGATCCGGACCGGGAACTGACTAGTGCCCTGGTGGACGAGATTCGTACCGCTGCAGCCGGCGGGGCAGACAGCTTTTCGGCCCTGGAAACCGTGGTGTTCGATCTGAAAACAATCGAGGTACACCTGCTGTCGCCGGAGCCTAAAACCGCTGTTATCCGTGAATTGTTTGCCTCCCTGCTTGCCGCATTGCCTTCCGGCCGTCATACTGAGCTGTCGGAGCGCCTGTCTGCTGCGCTGGGATAAAAGGGGATTGAATGACAAGCGAAGCGCGCAAGGCGTGGGAACGGCAGCAGCGGGAAAATAGGATCATCGACATGGCGGAGCCCGTCTTCTTCAAGAAGGGGTACGATGCCACCACCATCATAGAAATTGCCGATGCCTCCGGCTATAACAAGCGATCCATCTACCTATACTTTCGCGATAAAGAAGATATTTTTCTGGCTGTCGTCCTGCGGGGGCTGAAACTGCTGTACACCGAAATCGAAACCGCCTCGGGAATTTCAGACGGTGCCCCGCTTGACCTTAAGAAGCTGGGCCGGGCATTTTACGATTTTTCTCTGGCCCATCCGGATTATCTCAAACTGATTATGGTGTATGAGGCCAGTACCTGTGTCTATCGACAGGACTCTCCGGACGGTAACGGGCCTGAAGCCGACACATACAAAAGGCGCTGCCAGGAGAAAACAGATGCCCTGGCAGATCTCATGACCCGCTGCCTGGCAAAGGCAATCCAAGACGGGCAGATCCGCACCGATCTGACACCGGAACAACTCATGCTGATTCTCTGGGGGCAGGTTTTCGGTGTGATCCAGATCATACTCATGCGGCGCGAAGGGTTCAGCGATACCTACGGCACCTCCTATGAAAGCCTGTTCAACACCTTTCTGGATATGACCGCCAAATCCCTGTCCTGAATGATTGCCGTTTTTTAATTCAGGATCTGAACCTCAGAAAGAGGCGCCCCAGCCGGTCAGCAATCCCTCCGCTGCCCGCCGCGTCATCCGACAGGTTCAACGCCTCACCGTCCGGACCGTACATTTGGCGCATCATTTCCAGCACATTTTTTTTCACCATTTTTCTGAAGGGCACTTTGGACACCATACCGTAGGTGGCGGCACCACCCTGCACCGAAAGTCTGGGATTGGCTCTGACTTCGGCCACACTTTCCGCCAGGTCTTTGAGATAAAGATCCGCAATATTCCGGTGACGGGGGGTCACCATGGCGTGCAGGCATTCCGGCTTCTGCTGACGGTCAATATGCCAGCCCCGTTTTTCCATCCGGTCGCCGACGGCATATATCCCCAGTTTTTTCTCCGTGGACCTGTAAGCAAACAGGCTCATCTCCGGTGTCCCCACAACCTCAAGGCCCTCAATGGTGTTGATACCGTCCATCAGCTTTTGCGTGGTGTCCATGATATCCCGGGCACGGCTGAGGTAGCCTTCACGGCCCATGGCCTGCATGGCGGCCCAGGCCGCCGCCACAGCGCCCCCCGGCCGGGTACCCAGGAGTCCGGGGGAGGCAAATACCCCGCCGGGCCATTCCGTGGAGACAAAGATCTGATGTTCCATAATATCCATATGCCGGTAGAGGATAGTGGAGGCGCCTTTGGCACCGTACCCGTACTTATGGGTATCTGCAGAAATGCTGGTGACGCCCGGTACCCGGAAATCAAAGGGCGGCACCCGGTATCCCAGTTCTTCCACAAAGGGGAGGAGATAGCCCCCCACGCAGGCATCCACATGGAGGGGGATATTTTTTTTCAGGGCGATCTCCCCCAGTGCTTCGATGGGATCCACAACGCCGTGGGGATATTCCGGGGCAGAACCCAGGATCATGATCGTATTTCGGTTAACGGCGCGCCTCACCTTGTCCGCATCCACCCGGAATCCGTCGTCCAGGGGGATACGCACCGGTTTGACGTTAAAGTACTGGGCACCTTTGTCCCAGGCCACATGGGCGGATTCGGGAAGGATCATCTCCGGCCGTCGTATCTTTTTAACCTTTCTCGCCATATCCCGGTAGGTTTTCACCGCCAGAAGACAGCTTTCCGTTCCTCCGGAAGTGACGATACCGCAGGTGTCGTGGTCTCCGTGGAGCAGGCCGGCCGTCATTCGGACCACCTCTGTCTCCAGGCGTTTCAGACTCTTGAAGGCCATGGGGTTCAGGCCGTTGGCCGAAGCATACATCTCACCGGCCCGGTTTAAAAAGTCGGTGTGCGCCTCATCCAGATAATAGACCAGGCTCCAGGTCCGCCCGGATTTGTAATCCGGGTCGTCGTTTCCGAAGGTTTTCAGTTCTTCCAGGACCGCTTCATAGTCCCGGCCGGTATCAGGTAGTGATGTCATGGGCGCCTCACTGGATAAGGGTGTGAACGATATATGCCATGGATATCCCCAGGTAGTTGCCGATGGCATATCCGATGATACCCGTGGTCAACCCGGAAAGGATGATGGTTTTATTCTTCAGGGCGGCCGCCACCACCGGTACAAAGGGCGGTGAGCAGATGGCAGAGGCCGATGTGATGATAAAGGTATCCGTATCAATCCTGAAGATTCTGCATAGCAGGCCGTGGAGGGCAAGGGAGCCGAAAACACAGAGACTCACGTACCCCAGAAGCGGCAGGTCCAGATTGACCAGCCTTTCCAGGGATGACATGGAACTTACGGTGAGGCAGAATATCATGATCAGGTACATGCCCAGTTGGAAGCTCTTTGGGATGTTTCGTATGCGGGGAACGAAAGAGCCGGCAATACCCAGGGTGGTGATGGACAGGATGGTAATAGCTGTGGCCTGGGTCTTAGGGAAAATCTGGCTGAGTCCTACCGAAATTCCGACAATGGCACCGGAGAGCAGCAGGGCTGCTCCAAATCCCTTGAGGCTGGAAATCTGCAGCATGCCTTTGTATTCGTCAATATCCTCTCCGTGTTCCCGGGTGACATTTTCGGCTGACCTGTGGTTAAAGCGTGGCAGAAACAGATGGCAGACCCGCTGGGCAATCGTAATAAAAAAGATCACGCACAGCAGGCTGATGAAGATGTCGTAGGTGTGG
>JAKSBB010000588.1 GCA_022361315.1 Desulfobacterales bacterium | reverse complement strand
GTCCCATTCCATGCTCTCCAACCTGATCAAGAATGCGGTGGAGGCCTCGGCCAAGGGGGATGTGGTCACCGTGGACTGCCGCCAGAGCAGCGAATACACCGTGGTCCGCGTGCATAATCCGTCCGAGGTGCCTGAAGACATACGCGGAACTTTCTTTGATAAGTACGCCACTTCGGGCAAGAAGTTCGGCACCGGCCTGGGTACCTATTCCGCCCGTCTTACAGCAGATATCCACGGGGCAGACATCAGGGTACATGCATCAGATGCCGCCGACATCACCCGGATAACCATCCATTGGCCGGCGGCCTGATATCGCACCGCAACCGGATTATTGATGAATTAATACCACCTGAGGCACCGCTTTCTCACAGGCCTCTGCCTGGGCCCGCACCGCAGTGGTGTTGTAGGCACTGAAATCGTTAAACCAGGTGGTTCCCAGATTTACAATCCCCTCGGAGCCGGCTTCCTCCACAGAGGCGTATTCAATTCCCAGCCGTACAATATACTTGATCCCCAGGGAAAACCGCGTCTTGCTTTCCCGCATATCATCGGCCATTCTATAGCGCAGGCGGATGGCCTGGAGACGGCCGGCTTCCCTGGGCTGCTTACCGATCAGTTTGCCCCTGAGGGTTTTGCCCCGGCCGCCGGGCCCCAGCACCCACCGTCCCTGATCGGACCACATGGCATCCACCGATGCGGTACCGGCATTCTTCAGGCCGAATGAGGACTCAATGAGAAATGCCGTGGGTGTGGGAAGATGATCTTTGTACTTCTCCCGTTCTGCCGCACTCAACCGGGTGAGATGAGCAATGTCCAGAATGAGTTCCCGCTGTTCCTTGAGAAACACGGTCAATGCTTTGTAGGTCACGTTCAGCCGTTTGGCAAGCCCCTGAACATATCCGCAGGGGCGGCCGGGATTGTCCGCAAGCTCGCTGAGACAACGGCCGAGCTGCCAGGTGTCCACGGACTGGCCGAAGGAAAACCCCGAGCCTTGTGCCAGGGGGACATTCACAGTCTGGCCGGGTCTTCGTCCGGGTGTCTTCGGAGGCGCCCAAAAGGCAACAGCCGATTCGTATTGCATGAAGTTGAGGGCCTTTTTCAGTCCGGCGGCAGCCTCTGCCTTAACACCGATTTCTTCAAGCCCTGCAACCGCCTCGCCACTCACGGATGCAATGGCAAGCCCTTTCCGTTTTGATTTTCCGGCATCCCTGCCGGTTTGGAGTTTTCCGGCGCCCACCAGGCTCTGGGAAGCCGCGATTTCCGCATTTGCAGATGCTTCAATAATCGTCAGATCCATCTGCCCGTATGTGATGCTCGTATCCTGGGTCATGATGGCATAGGCATTTGAACTGGTCCGTGCAGGCAGGTTTCCCGGTGTCACACCGGATGTGGCGCCACTGCCGCTGCGGCTGTCTGCAGCCAGCCCCGCAGTCTGGACACGGAAACGGGTAAATTTCAGGGATGCTTCCACAGACGGCCCTTTCAATTCCACGCTGGCCCCGGCACCCGCACCGGCAATACCGCCCACTTCAGCAGACACCGATGCCTGGGCAGAGGCACTGATGCCCGCACCGATCTGGGGTTTCATCCCCCACAGGGAAATAAAATTATAGGGCCCCAGCACATTGGCTGCGCGGAAATCCTCAAGGGCACGGATATGGTGGCGGCACATTTCCCGGACTGAATTGTCCCGGGTTTCCGTCTCCAATGACGTCAGAGCTTCCAGAAACTGATCCGTGGATACTGAGCCGCCCCGGGAAAGTCTGCGGATAAAACTCCGTTGCTGCGTCCTGTCGTGGGTGGTCAAAAAGGCCTGAACCGCTGCCTTGATACAGGCTTTTTTATCCCCGTTCTTCAGCACCAGCATCAGGTGTTTTTCCAGCTCGGTCAACCCCGCAGACTTCCTGATGAAGGTGGGCACGGTATCACTCAGGTAAAGGCGTTCCCCTGAGATACCGGCACTGCCCTGCACACTGGCCTTGGCACCGACGTTGATTTCAAATGCGGCCAGTTCCGCATAGGTGCCGGATTCCACAGACGTGGGCTTGTCATCGTTCCCGCCGTATTCCCCCTTGGCTGATCCGAAGGACGGCAGGTTGGGCACTTCGGCCTTCACACCGATTTCAGCTGAGAAATCAACCCCGCTCTCCCACCGGTAACCGGTCATGGCCAGAAAAATGATCTCCCCGTTGCTTTCGGTGCTTAGCTTCCGCCCTCCGGCTTCAAGGGTTTGGGGGCTGACAACGGCAGCCAGCAGGTTGTTCCGGGTGTTGGTCACCCGTGCTTTAACACCGACGTCGGCAAACACCGGTGTGGACGGCAGAGGGACACCCGCACAGGCCGCGCCAAGAGCGATGAGATCCACCTCCAATGCCACCGCCTTTGTGCTTCCCTTGGCAAACCAATAGGACTGGAAATCCCCTTTATTGGCCAGGCCGACCTTGACAAAGTACCGGCAGATATCGGCATCGGTCACCGGACTTTCCATGATTTCACCCACCCGGTTTTTCAAATGTGCGCCGATATCCCGGTTTTTTCTTCTTAGCAGATTCATCTTGCCCTCCCCAAGACATGATTTTAAAATTCACAAAATTTCAGACAAAATTTTTACTTATACGAAACAATCCAACCTGATAATTTTGCTTTTTCAATATTTCCTCACATTTTTATTTTTCCGCACAATGTGTATACACTTTTATATGCAAAAGTCAATTTATTTCGATGGTTCGCGTTGAATCTCCTTGAAAAATAAGAAATAGGGTGTAGTATGGGACAAATGATGACAGCCCCCGATACCCCCGGAAATATCCCCGTTACCCTCCAGGTTTATAACACCCTGAAAAAAAAGATCATGGATCTGCAGTTGCGACCCGGGGAATTGCTCATGGTCCAGACATTGTCAAATGAACTGGGTGCCAGCCGTACCCCGGTGCGCGAGGCCATTGTCCGGCTGGAACGGGAAGGGCTCGTTGAATCCGCCCCGGGAAAAAAGTTCAGGGTTGCCCCCCTCACCATGAAAGGGCTGATGGAAATTTACGAAATCCGGAAACTGGTGGAACTGCATGCGGTGAAACATGTGGCCCGCCACGCCACGCCGGCACAGGTTGCAGACCTCAACGCCACCCTCGTCCGAATGGAGGCTGCCTTGAAAGAAGCGGATTACGACACCTTCTTTGAAAATGACCTGGCATTCCACGAAAAGCTCATCATCTTCCACGGCAATGAGACCCTCTGCCAGATGATGTCCCAGATCAATGACAGGATTCAACGCATCCGAATACTCACCTCCCGTCTGCGTACCGCACCGGAAGAACGGATCAGGGAACACCGGGACGTGATCGCAGCCATTGAAGCCCGGAATCCGGACCTGGCCGTTGAAAAAATGGAGGTTCATCTCAGGCAGATCAAAGAACGATTGCTCCCCTTGCTTGAGACCCAGGGATTTATCTTCTCGGACTGATGCGATGGGATTGATCTGAAAATAAAAATTTGACACATCCCCTCTGGACCATTTATTATACCTAAATATATGTAATTTCCGTTAGAACAAGGCGGAAAACACGACGTTCCAACCGTATCCTGAACATAATTGCCGTGCATATCCATAGATGTGGATATGCCCTAAGAGGTCTGGCCTGAGTAACGCGTTGACATCAACCACAGGGCCGCGCGCCCAGTCAATTTCAACCCAGCTGACAGTCAGCTTGATCGGCATTGTTGCGCTTGTTGCCGTCATTGCCGTGGGTGCGGTCTATTATATCCTGGTCAACAGCGAGACCAAGGAACTGGAACAAAAGGCAGACGACACCCTCACCTACCTGGAAGGGACACTGGAGCGCCCCCTGTGGAATTTCAGCGAAGACGATGTGGAGCAGATCGCCATCACCGTTGCCCAGAACGATATGGTGGTACAGCTGATCATCACGGACAGTATCGGCAGCACCCTCTTTGCTTACGATGATCCCAACCTTCATAAAACAGTCACCCGCTCCGCAAAAATTTACCGGGGGGAACACTGGGTGGGCGATGTCCGGTTCGCCCTGAGTAACCGGGTTTATCAGGCCCAGCGACAACGGTTTCTGATCACATTCTTCATTGTTACATCCATTATTATTGTCGCTTTGGTATTTGTCACCGGCTCCCTTATCCACCGTCTGCTGGATAAACCGCTTCAGGGATTGAATCAGATTGTGGAGTCCTATGCAGGCGGGGTCTACCGCATGGAAACCCTGAATATCCCCTACCAGGAATTCAAGCCCTTTGAGCGGGTATTAATCCGCATGGGCGAGCAGATAAACGAACAATTCGATCAACTGCACAACGCAGAGGAAGAGCTTCGGTACGCCAACGCTGATCTGGAAAACCGGGTACAGGAACGAACAGCCGAACTTGAAGCCAAAACCCGGATGCTCTCCACGGCAAAAAAAGCGGCCGAGAGCGCCACCCAGGCAAAAAGCGATTTTCTGGCACGGATGAGTCACGAAATCAGAACCCCTATGAATGCCGTGATCGGCCTGACCAACCTGGCCTTGAAAACCGAGCTTTCACCGGTTCAGCGGGATTACCTCATTAAAATAGACGAAGCCTCCCGGCTGCTGCTGAAGATTATCAACGACATCCTGGACTTCTCCAAAATCGAAGCCGGTAAGCTGGAAATTGAACACACGGATTTTCTGCTTCATCACATTGTGGACAAAATGGCCAATATGTTCCGGGTTAAGGCTGCTGAAAAGGAGATTGAATTATACTATGTCATCGACCATCCGGTTCCCCTGGCGCTCAAAGGCGATCCCCTGCGGCTTGGCCAGGTGCTCATCAACCTGATTTCCAACGCCGTCAAGTTCACCCACAGCGGTGACATTATCCTGAGGGTGGAACCTGCGCCCGCCGATAACAAAGCGGCCGTTGATGGGAAACTGGATTCGGAAGACCCTGCACACCTGCTGTTTTCAGTCAGGGACACCGGAGACGGTATGCCAGTGGATAAAATTGAAACCCTGTTCCAACCCTTCACCCAGATGGACGGCACCGTCACCCGGAAATACGGAGGCACCGGACTGGGGCTTTCCATATGCCAGCGGCTGGTGACCATGATGGGCGGGAATATCTGGGCTGAAAGCCGGGTGGGTCATGGCTCCACCTTTTTCTTTTCCCTCTCCTTTGACAAACAGACCCAAGCCCCTCAGTATACGTTGTCGGCACCGCCGGATATCCGGGGACGGCGGGTTCTTGTGGTGGACGATAATGAAACGGCCCGGCTGATTCTGTCACAGATCCTGAGCGGATTTGACATGGAAGTTACCACGGCTGACGCTTCCGACCGGGGACTTGAGGAACTCGTATCGGCTGCAGATGAATCCCCCTACGACCTGTTGCTGGTGGACTGGAAAATGCCCGGCAAAAACGGTTTTCAGCTGGCAAAGGAAGTGCGGACGCATCCGGCGCTGGCCTCCCATGATCTAAAAATCATCATGGTCACCATGTATGACCAGGACCAGGTGATTCGAGCCAAACGGCAGCCGGATACGGGAATTGACGCCTTCCTGCTGAAACCGGTGAATTCATCGGAACTTTTCAATACCATTATGGAAGTATTTGAAAACACAGATGCCATGCTGCCGATCCAGACCATTGCCAGGAGCAAAAGCCATCTTCCCGGAACCGATGCGATACGGGGGGCCAGAATCCTGCTGGTGGAAGACAACCGGATCAATCAGCAGGTGGCCGTGGCCTACCTTGCCGGTGAAAAACTTGATGTGGAAGTGGCGGAGAACGGTGCCCTGGCCGTGGAAAAAATAAAGGCAGCCCAGGAAAGTGATAAGGGGCAGTACGATGCCGTGCTCATGGATATCGAGATGCCGGTGATGGACGGCCATGCCGCCACCCGTGCCATCCGCAGGGAGGAAGATTTCAGGGATCTCCCCATCATCGCCATGACCGCCCACGCCCTGGAAGGAGACAGGGATAAATGCCTCGCAGCCGGAATGAACGATTACGTTTCCAAACCCTTTGACGATAAAGAATTATTTTCCGCCCTTGTCAAATGGATACCACCCGTAGAGCGAAGTGTCGTCACCGGTAACGCCACCCCCGACACATTTACGGAGCCGCCATGGGAAGAGATGCCCCGGTCCATATCCGGTCTGGATATGGCTGCCGGCCTGGAACGCATCAAGGGGAACACCGGTCTGTATAAAACCATGCTGGCTCATTTTTACGAGAAGTTCCACACCGCGGGTGACCAGGTGTCCGAAGATATCAGCCGGGATCACCATGACACTGCCAGAAAACTGACACATTCCATAAAAGGGGTATCCGGTAATCTCGGTGCCGGCGACCTTTATCTCGCCGCCAAAACCTTGAACGATGCATTGAGCGCCCCGAACACAATGGCCGCAGAGCTTACGCCATTGGAGAACAGATTCAAGGAGACCCTTGACCTCATCATGACCAACCTGAATCAGGTGGTGTTCCGGGAAACCGCCGCACAGCAGTCCAAGGCGGATAATACCGGCAAAGTCCCCGTGGACACTATAGTTGCCCGCAGGCACATCGCATCCCTGGAAGATCTGCTGAAGCGCAGAAATTCAAAAGCCAGAAAGGCCCTGCCGGCACTCAAAGAAGCCCTTCAAAATGATCGTTTCACAGACCTGCTATCCCGGCTTGAACAGGCCATTTATCGAATTGATTTCAAGACTGGCCTGACGATCCTCGAACAAGTGAAAGCCGCCCTTGCTGACGATGACAAAGAGGAGACGACCCCATGAGGGAACCCGACCTGAAACAGATCCTGATTGTGGATGACGAGCCGGAAAATATCTGGCCGCTGGTGGAGAGTCTTGAAAAAGAGTACAATGTGCTGGTGTCCACAAACGGCCGGGAGGCTTTGGAAATAGCCATGTCGGAACAGAAACCCGATCTCATCCTTCTGGACATTGTCATGCCGGATATGGACGGGTATGAGGTGCTGTCACGATTAAAGGCCGAGGAAATCAGCCGGAGAATCCCGGTGATCTTTGTCACCGGTCAACATGAAGAAGCCGAAGAAATCAAAGGCATTGAACTGGGTGCCCTGGACTATATTACCAAACCCTTCAGCATGGCCGTGGTCCGAGCCCGGGTCAAAAGCGTCATCAACCTGAAAAAGGAAGAAGACCGGCGTCTTGTACTCAAAACCCAGCTTGAAGGAATGAACGACATCCTTCAGAATCAGGTGAATAAAAAAATTAAAGAGCTGGAAGATGCCAAACAGGCCCTGTTTGCCTACGAGGAAAAATACCGTCACCTTTTCAAGTCAGGAATTCCTGAGACGGAGCGCGGGTCCCTGCTCGTGGTAGACGACAATCCGGATAATATCCAGATCCTCATTGAAAACCTGGAATCCAGTTATGAGATCATATGTACCACCAGCGGCCAGGAGGCACTGGACATCTGTTTCGGTGAAAACCGGCCCGACCTGGTGCTTCTGGATATCATGATGCCCCATATGGATGGTTACGAGGTTTGCGCCAGACTAAAGGCCAATCCGGACACCTGGGACCTGCCCGTTATCTTTCTCACGGCCCTGGGTCAGGATGTGGACGAAGCCAAGGGCCTGAATATCGGAGGGGTGGATTTCATCACCAAACCCTTCAGCCTTCCGGTGGTGGAAGCCCGGATTAAGGCGGCCCTGAGACTCAAAAAAGAAATTAACAGCCGAGTGATCCTGACCCGGAAGCTGGCCAGATTAAACGAAAACTTAGAGCATCAGATCCATGAAAAAACCATGGCACTTGAAGAGGCCCATGCCCATATCAAGGAAAGCGAACAAAAATACCGCGCCATCTTTCAGGATGCCGTAGAGGGCATTTACCAGACCACCCCCGAAGGACGGCTGATCAGTGCCAGCCCATCCCTGGCAAGGATGATGGGCTACGAGTCCGGGGAGGAGATGGTGAACAGCATAGGCGATCTGGCCCGGGATTTTTACTACGACCCCGGTGAACGAAAGCAGTTCCTGAAGGAAATCCGGGACCAGGGGGAGGTGCGCGATTTTGAAACCCGGTT
>JAKSBB010000444.1 GCA_022361315.1 Desulfobacterales bacterium | reverse complement strand
ACCCGAAATTTTCAATTGTGGGGTGCGGCCGGGTGGGGGTGACCCTGGCCAGAATACTCAAGGAAAAAGGCTACCCTCTTCTGGGCGTATCTTCCAAAACCCGGGAATCCGTGGACAATGCGGCAAATCTGCTGGGTGTCGATTTGGCCAGCCTGGCACCCGGGGATGTTACCCGGGAGGCAGATCTTGTATTTATCACCACCCCGGATGATGTCATCGAGCCGGTTTGCCGGGAAATTGCAGATATAAACGGATTTAAGGAAGACAGCATCGTCCTTCACTGCAGCGGGTCACAACCCTCCACGATCCTGTCCGCCGCCGGACGGTGCAAGGCCGTCATAGGCTCAATCCACCCCCTGCAGAGCATTGCTGCCATCACCCTGGACAGCAACCCCTTTGACGGTATCATCGCTGCGGTGGAAGGAGAACCCCGGGCGGTTGAGATCGGTAAACAAATCTCCGGGGACATTGGTTCCACCTGCATCGAGATCAAAACCCAGGCAAAATCCCTTTATCACGCCTCCGCCGTGGTGGCCTCCAACTATCTGGTGACCCTGATTGATGCGGCCTGCAAGCTCATGGCCTGCTCCGGTGTGGACCCCAAATCCGGGTATCAGGTGCTTAAACCGCTGCTCAAGGGATCTTTTGACAATATAGACCGGATGGGTATACCGGATGCCCTTACCGGCCCCATTGCCAGGGGGGATCACAACGTCGTGAAAACCCATCTGGAGGAAATCGAAGCACAGGCGCCGGAGCTCCTGGCCTTTTACAAAACACTGGGCGATTACACCATTGATATTTCGCTGGCCAAAAAGGGGATCACCGCGGAGGCAGCCCGGGAGTTTAGAGAAATGCTGGCACCGGCTCCCTCTGATCGGCCATGATTCCGTCCGGTCTTAAAATTTGATCCGCCCCGGATCCCAATACCCCGACATTAACCCAAGAGGTGAGACATGAAAAAAAACAAGGTAACGGTTTTAGATATTCAAAACGCCAAGGCAGAGGGCCGCAAACTGGTCATGGTAACGGCTTACGACTACCCTTTCGGGTTGATTGCGGACGAGGCGGAGGCTGATATTGCTTTGGTCGGAGATTCTCTGGGCATGGTGGTCATGGGACTGGAAGGCACGGTGGAAGTGACCATGGAACATATGATCCATCATATCCGGGCGGTGGCCAGGGGGTGTAAAAAGGCAATGATCGTGGGGGATATGCCCTTCATGAGCTATAACACCGGTATCCGGGATGCTGTGATCAATGCCGGCCGCCTCATGAAAGAAGGGGGATGTGACGTGGTGAAGCTGGAAGGCGGCACCGACTTTGCCCCTGTGGTTGAAGCCATTGTGAAAGCAGGCATCCCGGTTCAGGGCCACATCGGCCTT
>JAKSBB010001201.1 GCA_022361315.1 Desulfobacterales bacterium | reverse complement strand
TGGGTACCGGTGGTTCAAGGGGGATCCTGACCATCCAGCCCATGGAGATCTTCGGTTATACCTTTAACTCTTCAGACCCTATTCCCTACTTTTATCTGCTCTTTTTTGTGGCGGTGATCTGCTCCGGTATTATTTTTATGGTCATCCGGTCCCATTGGGGAACAGCCTTTCTAGCACTCAAAGATGCCGAAGACTTTGCGTCCTGCCTGGGGGTGTCCTCTTTCAAGTATAAACTTCTGGTATTCGCCCTGACATCGTTTCTCACCGGAATGATCGGCGGATTCTACGCCCATTACGTGGGAATGCTCTCCACCCGGATGCTTGGCATTGACCTCTTTGTCACCCTGATGGTCATCCTGGTTATCGGCGGGGTGGGCAAGTTCCCCGGTGCCGTTATCGGCGCCTTTATCACCATTGCCATCAACGAGTTACTCTCCCCCCTGGGGCCCTACCGGCCCATCATTCTTGGGGGCATGGTTGTGATCCTGGTCCTGGTGCTGCCCGACGGCATCATCGGCCTTTACGAGTCCATATTTTCAAAAAAGGAGAAAGAAAAAGCCTATACGGAAGATGAAAAACAGTTGGCGTAACGCGACAAACCCATAATTTTAGGAGGCAAGATGAGAAAAGCATTGGTTGTAGTTTTAAGTTTACTTTGCACCGTATTTATGGCCGGCGGCAGTTTCGCAGGCGACACCATCAAGGTGGGGGTGCCCCTGGCCATGACCGGACCCTATACCGATACCGGTGACAACTACTGGAAAGGTATCAAAATGGCCATCGACGAACTCAACGAAGGCGGCGGCCTGCTGGGCAAACAGCTGGAACCCGTCCGTTTCGACACCCAGGAGTTTGCCCCGGAACGGGTTATGCAGGGTGCTGACTATCTCTGCGGACAGCTGAAGGTGGATTCCGTTCACGCCGGCTGGGCCGGCTGGGGCCAGGACGTTCGGGCCTATGGTAAATACACCGCGCCTTTCTTTGCCGATGACGGTTCCCAGGCTGCCGTGGACGTTTTCAACCAGGACCGTGAACAGTACAAAAACATCTTCCAGCTCACCGACACCGGTATCAACCAGGCCCAGTCCATGTTCAACGTGCTCATGGCGCTGCCATACGAATACCCAAACAAAAAGGCCGTCATCATTACAGCTGACGATGCCTGGGGCACCGAAGTGGGAGACACCCTGAAAGACAACTTCAAGAAAAAGGGCTGGAAAGTGGCCATGCATGAACTGGTTCCCTACGGCACCAACCAGTGGGGCCCGCTGCTGACCAAGATCCGTAAAATCAAACCGGCCATCATCCACGTTGAAATCGTTTCTGCCCAGGAAGTTATCACCTTCTTCCGTCAGTTCATGAAACGGCCCACCAACTCAATCCTTTCCTACGGGTACTCTCTGGTTCCCAGGGAAGTGGTCGGCACCATGGGCAAAGAGGCCGACGGCCTCATCGGCGAAGTACCGACGGCTATGCCTACTCCCGAAGCCCCCACACCTGAAGCACAGGCCTGGCTGGACAAGTTTCAGGGCATCTGGGGACATCTTCCCCAGGCCGGTTCCTGGGCTGCCTACAGTGGTGTAAAAGCCTGGGCCGCAGCAGCCGCTGCCGTGGGTGATGAGAAAAATCACGACGCCATTTCCGACTACATCGCCACCAACGGTTACAAAGGGGAAACCGGCATGTGGAAATGGGATGAGAACCATGTCATGAGAGCCGGCGGCGATGTGCCCATCGGACACTACCAGGTACAGAACGGTGAGATGATCGCCATCTTCACCGATCCCCCTGCCAAACCCTATAAGAATTACAAGTTCATCGTACCCAGATGGATTAAGCAGTAAGCGGCAGGCCTGACGCCGGGCAGCAGTGCATGGGGCCCGGCGGCCTACCGTAGAAACCAAGGACCGCCCCGGTTCCCCCGATCGGGGAACCGGGGCGGTTTGTTTTAATAGTGAAGCGAGGTGAATCGTGGTTGGAAATATAAAAAAGCTTGAGCGGGTATGTCAGTTATGGGGGTGGGGGCTGTTCATCATTTCTGCCCTGTTTTTCTGCTGGGCCAGCCTGAAAGCCGGGGATATGCTGGGATTTCTGGGGGCGTTTTTCTTTCTGGTGGCCTGCCTTGTATTTCTCATCCCGTTCGCTTTTAACAAGCCGGGGCATCCCGAGCAGAAATGAGTTACGCATTATGCACCGCCGCATTACGCTCGTAATGAAAACAGGGGATAAGAAATCCCCTGTGGATCAATGCTATCATGAAGTTTTATTGCCGCATTACCGTCTGGTTTAATCACCGTGTTGTTTCTCTTTTGGCGCTGTGTCGTTATGTATGACGCTGCCGCTGTAGATGAGACAAAACAAAGAAATCGCCAAAACAATTAATCCAATATCCTGATACATGGTGTTCTCCTTTACTTTTGGTGTTACAGCAATTTGAAAGCAATTCCTGTTCCACAACTCAATAGTGAAGAGGAAAACCTCTGCGAACGATACGATCAGGGGCGTTGGTCAAATACTCCACTGGCAGGTGTTTCTGGCAATAGTGATGAAATATCGCAGGTTTTGCGGAATACGACCTGTCAGTCCTGGCGGAAAGGCATCAGGCCAGCCCGAATTTCTTTTTCAATATCCTGTCCAGTACCCCTATGGGAAGCCATTTTTTCATCATGGGAAGCAGGGCGCTCATTTTGCCCAACCGGACCACAGCTTCCGGTTGGGCTGAAAGTATCCGGTCTGCAAGGGCTAAGGCGAAGGTTTCTGTCGGGGTGGCATCCTC
This sequence comes from Desulfobacterales bacterium, assembly GCA_022361315.1. The sequence goes on along the minus strand of JAKSBB010001201.1, from coordinate 879 downwards.
CTGGGATGCATTTGCCCTAGCTTCAATAGCCGATTTCATGGGCAGATACCAGGATTTGTCCGTCAGCACACGGGCTATGGTTTTTCCGGCAGCATTCCCGAAATCCGACTGAATGGCCCCGGGTTGTACCGTCATCACATGGATGCCGAAGGCGGACAGCTCAATGCGCAAGGCATCGGACAGGGCATGGAGGGCGGCTTTTGAGGCGCAATAGGCTCCGGAAAACGGGGTGGTGGTGATACCGGATATGGATCCGATATTTACGATCATTCCTTGCCCCTTTTCTTTCATGGATTCGGCAGCCAGAGAGGCCAGCACCATCGGGGCCACGACGTTCGTATCAAATTGTTGAATCAATTCGTCCCGGGGAAGTTCGATGGCGGGCCCGATCAGGGCATATCCTGCATTGTTGACCAGAATATCAATGCCGCCTTCATCTTTAACGACGGTCTCCACCACTTGCTTTGCCTGGTCGGCATCTGTAACGTCCAGGCCGTATACTGCCATGCCTTTGGCTTTGAGATCCGCCAGGGTCTCCGGTCTTCTGGCCGTTGCTACCACACGGCAGCCTCTATCGTGAAGTGCAATGGATAATGCTTTTCCGATACCTGATGAGCATCCCGTGATCAATACCACTTTAGGCTGGGTTTGCATACATACCTCCTGAGCATTTTGCCGGTCTGAGCGTTAGATCGAAACGTGAATGTGAGCAGTCTACGGGAAACTGGTCATCACCACTTTAGAAGGTGTATAATCCATCTGAAAAATTACCGCCAGAATTATTCACGAGGTCTGTGACTCTATTTTATGATAAAAGAAAAGTGACAGGAGGAATTTACAGCCATTGACGACACAGGATAAACAGAAATGGAATAAAAG
>JAKSBB010000001.1 GCA_022361315.1 Desulfobacterales bacterium | reverse complement strand
TTCTCTATCGGGATGAAGGCCGGCAATCCCACAGGCTGACGGTTTCGGCCGGGGGCGGCACGCTTATGGAGGAGATTTCCCCGGTGCAGGCCCGGCTTCCGCTATTAGACGATAATCAAGGGATCGCGCTTTCAGAGGCGGGCATCCTTCTGGAATCATATTTTAACACACCACAGGATGTAGAATGGTCTATCGACGGTGATGGTGAACTGATCCTGCTTCAGGCAAGACCGCTTCAAACCCATGATATTGAAGCGTCCGGGGCCCTGGAATGCACATTTGAGGATGTTGAAGAACAATGCCTGGCTTCGGGTGGCCATACGGCCTGTACGGGTATTGCCGCAGGTATGGCAATCCATGTGAGATCCAGGGAAGACCTGGATGAATTCCCGGCGAACAGTATTCTTGTTGCCCCCCACGCACTGGCGGATTTCGCCCGGATCATCAGCCGGACAGCCGCCGTTGTCACAGAAGAGGGAAGTGTTGCCGGGCATTTTGCCTCGGTGGCCCGGGAGTTTGGCGTTCCTTTTATAACGGGTATGGAAAACGCCCTGGAACAAATTCCCCCCAATCAAATGGTTACCGTAAACGCCCTGGAAAAAAAGGTATTCCGGGGACGGGTTCGGGCCCTGGTGGAAAACCCTTGCGCCAAACCCAGGCCCTTGTCCCAAAGCCCTTTTATGAGGCGGTTTTCCTTTCTTATGCGGTTTGTATCTCCTCTGGAACTTGTGGATCCGGAGGCGCCCAATTTTACCCCCACCGGATGCCGGAGCCTCCACGACATTATCCGGTACAGCCATGAGACCGCTGTGAACAGCATGTTCCATATCGGCAGCAACAGGTGGTTCACCACCCGGGGGATTAAAAAACTTGAGGCCGGTATCCCGGTGAAAGTCAATGTCCTGGATGTGGGAGGCGGGGTAGGGGAGGATGCTGAAGGGGAAACTCGTGTGACCCCGGCTCAGATCGAAAACATTCCCATGAAAGCGTTGCTGAAAGGGTTGCTTCATCCCGGTATCCAATGGGGTTCCTTTTCCCACTTCAACTGGGAGGAGCATGACCGCATCGTGATGAACGGCGGAATCATCAGCCCGGACAATGCCATGTTCGCCTCCCATGCCATTCTGGCCAAGGACTATCTCAATCTCAATTTGAAGTTCGGCTATCATTTTGTGATTGTGGATGCCCTTTGCGACACTGAGCAAGAGGAAAACCACATCCGGTTCCGGTTTTCCGGGGGTGGGGCCAAACTGGAACAGCGGATGCTCAGAACCCGGTTCCTGGGTGAGATTCTTTCCTGGCTGGGCTTTACCGTGGACCTGAAACACGATCTGGTGGACGGCGTCTTTTTATCAGAGGACCTGCCTAAAACCCTGGAGTGTCTGGATTTTACCGGCCGCCTTCTGGGGGCCACCCGGCTCATGGATATGTACCTGAACACCGAAACTGATCTGGACCGGTGTGTCCGGGATTTCAAAAGCGGCATTTATCACTACGGAGACGAGCTGGATTAAAGGAGAGTTTATTTATGTCCACATACGAACTGACCTGGATTACGGACCGGATCGCAGCCGGATACGCCACCATGTCCTACGCCGATCTGGATGAAGTGAAGGCCCATGGCATTGATTCCATTGTAAACCTGTGCGGTGAGTTCTGCGATCTTCACGAAATTCAGCAGAAATCCGGCTTTGATGTCCATTATCTGCCCATTCCCGATGAATGCGCACCGGATATGGACAAGATGGAAGCAGCCATGGCATGGGTGGAGGCCAGAATCGAACGGGACAAAAAAGTACTGGTGCACTGCCGCTTCGGGGTGGGCCGCACCGGCACCTTTCTCATGGGGTTTTTAATGCGCCAGGGCATGTCTTTCAAAGCGGCGGAAAAAAAATTAAAGAAAACCCGGGCCAATCCCCAGAACTATTGCCAGTGGAAACTGCTCAAAAAGTACAACAAAAAGCTTAGCCGGGCCGAAAGTTAGCTATTTCAAGCTTTTGTTAACTTTCATCAGCTTTTTTCGATTCATCCAATACGTCTCGAATTAAAAAACATAACTCTTTTCCGGCAATAGGTTTTTTGATGTATTTGGTGACTCCTATTTTTTCTGCCCTTTCTTTATTAAGTTTTTCAGAGTATCCGGTACAAAGTATAATTGGAATATCATTGCGTATCGATAGAATTTTTGAAGCAAGTTTATCTCCATTCATTTTGGGCATTGTCATATCAGTTATGACAATATCAAAGCATTTCGGAGCCTGTTTGAATCTTTCGTAAGCCTTTTGACCATTTTCCGAGACTGTCACCGTATAGCCATAATTACCTAAAAACTCTTGTACAAAAACGCGAATGGCCTTTTCATCGTCAACAAACAAAATGGATTCAGTTCCTGATGGGATCTTTTTTTTAAAACTGTTTTCTTTGTCTGTGTTTTCTTTTTTATCAGCAATCGGCAAATATAGTAAAAAAGTGGAGCCCTTACAAACGACACTCT
>JAKSBB010000335.1 GCA_022361315.1 Desulfobacterales bacterium | reverse complement strand
GTGAGCCAGTTTGCCCGGGCGGATATGAGGTGCGGCGCAGGCCTCATCCATGCCGCCACCATCTTCTCCTACGAACAGCTGATTATGGACTGCGAAATTTACGATGTGATCCGCAGCGTCACCCAGGGTATCGTTATCGACGAGGATACCCTGGCCGTGGACGTGGTGGACCGGGTGGGCCCCCAGAACCATTTCATGACCGATCCCCACACCATGAAGCACCTGCGGTCCGCCTGGCAGCCCACGGTCATGGACCGGAGAAACCCGGCCCAGTGGGAGGCGGACGGGAAACCCGCCACAGCAGACCACGCCGGAAAGATGGCCAGAGAACTGCTGGAAACCCACAGGGCCCCCGCCCTTGAAAACGAAGCAGAACTGCTGGAGATTATCCGGAAAATAGAAGCCGGACTATAAAAGCAGATCGATAGCCGAACCCACACCTGAACACAGATAAATGCCTGCCCTTTGCAGGCATTTATTAGGCTCGATAGAATTGTATACATTTTTGAAATACAATAATACAAGGAGGACAAAATCATGACCCAATCGGCCGCAGCCGTTGCCATGCCGGATGTCCTTGCCACTCCACCCGGGAGATTTGCCCTGTCAGGGTTAAGCCCCGAGGATTGTGCAAAGATACACGAGGCCAGCATGACGCTGCTGAACACCACCGGAATCGTGGTGCCCAGCCCCAAGGCCCAGGAGATTTTCTCCAGCCACGGCGCCAGGATCGACGCCGCCACCAACCGGGTGTATTTACCGGCAGGGATGGTGGAAAAGGCGCTGTCCACCATTCCGAAGGAAATCACCATCCCCGGCCGGACCCCGGACCGGGACTGCCGCATGGGCGGAGACTCCCTGGGGTTTATCAACTTCGGCAGTACGGTGTGGCTCAACGACATTGAGACAGGCCAGCGCCGGGAATCCCTGGTATCCGACGTGGTGGAAGTCACCCGGATCATGGACAGCCTGGACAGCCTGGACATTCTCATCTCCATGCTCAACGCCACGGACAAATCCCCGGTGACAGAGACCATGCACACCCTGGCCGCCATGATGGCCAACACCACCAAACCGGTGGAAGCCATTCCCCCCACCGCCGACCTCATCCCGAAGATGGCGGCCATGGGCGAAGCGGTTCTGGGGAAAGACGCCTTTAAAAAACGGCCCTTCTTCTTCACCGGCGTCTGCGTGGTCAGTCCCCTGCAACTGGTGGATGACTGCTCGGAAGTACTCATGTCTGCCGTGGAGAACGGTTTCACCACCTCAGTGCTGTCCATGTGCCTGGCCGGCGGTACCGCCCCGGTACACATGGCGGGCACGGTGGTTCAACACAACGCTGAGGTCTTAAGCGGCCTCACCCTGGGCCAGCTGGTGAAACCCGGCGCTCAGATGTTCTACTCATCCTCCACCACCGCCCTGGACATGCGGTTCGGCACCGCAGCCGTGGGCTCGCCTGAAGGGGCGATCCTCAACGCGGCCCTGGCCCAGATGGGAAAATATTATCTCATCCCGGTCCGGGTCTCCGGCGGCTAGGTGGATTCAAAAATATGCGATGCCCAGGCAGGGTACGAATCCCTGCTCACCGCCCTCCCGGCAGCATTGGCAGGTGCCAATCTGATATACGGGACCGGCATGGTGGACAGCGGCATGGCCCTGGACTACGGCAAGCTGATCATGGACGACGAGATCAACACTGCCATCAAGCACATTGTAAAGGGATTTGAGGTGAACGAAGAGACCCTGTCCGTGGACCTGATCGAGGAGGTCGGGCACGCGGGTAATTATCTCACCCACCCTTCCACCTTTAAACATTGTGCCGACGCCATGAACCCGAAACTGATGAACCGGGTCAACTACGAACGCTGGCAGTCCCAAGGAAGCACCAGCCTCCACGAACGGGCCATGGAGCAGGCAAGGGAGATTCTCGCCACCCATGAACCGGACGAGCTGCCTGTTCAGACTCAGAAGGAAATCGCTGAGATTATCCGGGAGACTGAAAAAGAACTTGGCGTCACGAAATAAGCATACGGAACAATCAAAGCACCCATATCAACC
>JAKSBB010000383.1 GCA_022361315.1 Desulfobacterales bacterium | reverse complement strand
TTCACGGCGGCTGCGCCGGTCAGCACCGCATTAGAATATTAACCTAAATTTAATCCAAATCAGTCTGTCAGACCAAATTCAGATTTCTACAATTGAATACACGCGGACGATTAATCTTTACCCCGGGTGGGACAGATATCATAGAGGAAACATTCACCGCAAAGCGGCTTTCTGGCATCACAGATCTCCCTGCCCAGGTAGATAAACTGGAGGGAAATATCATTCCATGAGGCCTCCGGAATGATCTCCATGAGTTCGAACTCCACCTTCACCGGATCTTTATGACGGGACAGTCCCAGGCGCCTTGAAAGACGATGCACATGGGTATCCACCACAATGGCCTGGACACCGAAACAGACGGACCGGACCACGTTGGCGGTTTTGCGCCCCACCCCGGGCAGGGTGGTCAGGCGTTCTATGTCCTCGGGAACGACGCCCCCAAACTCATCGAGAATTTTTCCGGCGCAGGCCTTGATATTTTTGGCCTTATTATTGTAAAAGCCCGTGGAATAAATAATCCGTTTGACGTCATCCATAGGGGCACAGGCCAGAGATTCGGGGTCCGGGTAATGGTAAAACAGCACCTGGGTGACCTTGTTGACCTGGTTGTCCGTACACTGGGCCGACATGATGGTGGCGATGAGCAATTGGAACGGCGTCTCATGGTCAAGCTGGGTATTGACAACCGGATACCTTGCCTTTAACCTTTCGAGAAGTATGGCAATAACCTTTGGGTCGGCTTTCGGCCCTGATTTAGACGTTTTACGCATAAAGCACCTTATATATGAATCAGGATAAAACCACAAGACAGATACGCGCCCTGGGCCTTTGCTCGGGCGGCCTGGACAGCATTCTTTCCGCCCTCGTTCTCCGGGAGCAGGGTATAGAGGTCAGCTGGGTCAGCTTTGAAACCCCCTTTTTTAACGCAGAAGCGGCAAAAAAAGCGTCCCGGCAAACCGGCGTCCCTTTGATCGTAAAGGATATCACCCCGATTTACATGGAAATGATGCGGGCCCCCAAGGCCGGTTTCGGAAAAAATATGAACCCCTGCATGGACTGCCATGCCATGATGTTTGCCCAGGCCGGGGAAATCATGAAGGCCGAAGGCTTTGACTT
>JAKSBB010000191.1 GCA_022361315.1 Desulfobacterales bacterium | reverse complement strand
TATCCGCCATAAACTAATAAAAAAGGCCCCGCAATCCACTTCACCTGGGTGAAATCTATGTAAACACCACCTTTTCTCAGTGGTTCATCACTAATAAGAATTACAATGCCTAAGAGAAGTAGCGATGTTGGAAATAGTATTTGCATCTACAGAATGTTATTATTCATCGTTATCTTGAATATTTGATTTATATCCAACCATATGAAAGAAAGCCGGATTTGATAATACTGATCAACTTAATTGGACATAATCATGATTCTGGGTGAAATGCAATATGGATAAGTATCTATATAGAAGTAACCTAAAGCGCATGCAAACCAGGAAGGCCAGGCAGTTGGTGTCGTGGAGGCCCGGAATGGCGCAAATTTTCGGGTGTTGTTTAGACCGAACCTGGATCAAATATTTAACCTCTGATGTTTCTCAAGGCAATTGGCTCCGGTATCTTCTCTCCGTTGGTTTTCATATCTGCGATGACATCTGTAACAGTCATTCTTATGCCTGATAGCGCAGACTCGGGTGCATCTGCAAACCAGCTTAGGCTGGGAAACTCTAAACATTTTCCGATGTATTCACCGCCGTTTTCAGACCAGGTTATTTGATACGTGTATCTGTCATTTTTTAAAGGCATTTTGAGAGTCTCTCTATTTTGCATTTTCTTTTAACATAATCAGTACATTAAATTTTAGAAAAGGGGGAGAGTTAAGGAAATTGAGAAAGCAAAAAAGGCCCAATGTGTGTAAAGGGCCTTTCTTCTTAAAGTCGGTGTAGGTTTTTTTACGCTACGCTCTTGATTGGATATCTTGTATTCTCAGGTCGATGATTTTCATGCAGAGTTCCAGGCGCTGGCAGACGATATCCGGCGTGAAGGTGTGCTCGTCTTTCAGGGTGGTTATTTCTTTCCGGGTTTTGGTTTTGAGCTTGGTGAGTTCTTCGATGTTATCGGAATGGCGGATGATGTCTAAATAAAGGACGGACTGTTCAGCCAGGGCGCGTTTTTCCCAGTAGGAGGTGATGCCGATGAGGACCCATTTGGCAAAGATGAGGGCGGAGCAGATGCCCACCAGGCAGCTCATGATGGTGGACAGGTGCAGGGTGGTGCCGTCGCCGAGGATGAGGTGGTAGCGCTCCGGTATCCATGAAAAGTATTCGGCAAGGCCTTGGCACAGGGCGTAGAGAAAAATGAGGAAACAGACCAGGATGGAAACCAGTTCGAAGTGTTTTTTTACCGCCGAAAGGATGGAGCGATTCAGGAAAAAACCGGATTTTTGCTCGGACAGGTAGAGGTAGGCGCCGGCGCCGTCATGGGCATAGGCCTGGTAGACCCACCAGCAGATTGAAAGAATGGAAAAAACGTAAAAGCCTGTAAAAAACATACCTGAGATGAATTCCATGACAGCCCCTCTTTGTGTAAAGGTTGTGGGTTTAAAAGAGTACGTAGGACGCCTCTTTCGATGGAATAACAGTCTGAATTCAGGAGAAGAATTTCCCAGCGGTGGCCCGGTGAAACTTAGTCATGATTCGATTCAATCATAAAAAAAACTTTAGGTCAAAGAATTTCTACAACAAAAGTTGTAGGTGTGGTTTTTTTGATTGACTTATCAATGGGTTGCAGAGGTTCGAAATGACTATTCTTCGTGTGCTTCGCAGAGTTCGAGGTTTTAAAATCGCTGTGGAAAGAAAACCGGTGTTTATTGACAATCCTTCGGGCTTAGCGGTATTCAATTCAAGAAACCAACCAAATCCAAGGGAGGATGCCTGTGTCCGATGATAATTCCCAGTCCCTGGCGGTTCGTGCCCTGCCGGTGAGGATCATTGTTCCGGTGGCCCTGACAATCGTCCTGTTCAGCCTGACCATTTTTCTGCTGATCATTCCCATGCTCGAGCAATATTTGATGGACGGTAAGCGGGAAGGGATTCTCCACCTGACGGAAAGTGCCCTGTCCACCCTGTCTTTGTATCATGAAAAGGAGATGCAGGGAGAGATGAGCCGGGAGGCGGCACAGGCCAAAGCCGTGGCGCATCTGGCCCATCTGCGGTACGGGCCGGAGCGCAAGGATTATTTCTGGATCAACGATCTGACCCCGGTGATGATCATGCATCCCTACCGGCCGGATCTGGTGGGAAAGAATATTGCCGGATTTGAAGATCCCTCCGGGAAAAAGATGTTTTCGGAGATGGTAGAGACCGTGAAGACATCCGGCGACGGCTTTGTGGACTATCTCTGGCAGTGGCAGGAGGATTCCGAGCGGATCGTCCCCAAGATCTCCTATGTCCGGGGGTTTGCCCCCTGGGAATGGGTAGTGGGCACCGGGATCTATGTGGAGGATGTCCGGGCGGAAATTTCAGCGGTGACCCAAAAGCTGACTTTGGCATGCTTAGGCATTATGGGCGTGGTGGTGGCCTTGTCCGCCTATATTATCTGGGCCGGGGCCATGGAGCAGCGGGCACGATTGGCTGCCCTTGAACAGTCCAGGCTCCGCGAGAAGCAGTTGATCCAGGCGGATAAAATGACGTCCCTGGGCATCCTGGTGGCCGGGGTGGCCCATGAAATAAATAATCCGGCCACCTATCTGATGCTCAATGCCCCGAATCTCAAAAAAGCATTCCAGGCCTTTATCCCGGTTTTGGACAAGCACTTTGCCGATAAGCCGGACGCAAGGGTCTGCAATATGAAATATCCGGATCTGCGGCAGCGCATCGAGATGATGCTGACGGCCATTCAGGACGGGGCGGCACGGATCAAGGGGATCATTTCCGAGCTCAAGGATTTTTCCCGCCCGTCAACAGATCAGGGGGATGAGGGAAATATTCAGGCGGTTGACGTGAATCAGGTGGCGGCCAAGTCGGTGGACCTCACCCATTCGGTGATCAAAAAAATCACTCCCCACCTCAGTGTGGACTATGCCGATGACCTGCCCCTGATCGGCGGGGATTTCCAGAAGCTGCAGCAGGTGATCATCAACCTACTGGTAAATGCGGGGCAGGCCCTGGAAAATGCCGATCAGACCATAACGGTGTCTACCTTTATTAATAAGGAGGGATCCCATATCGGCATTGAAGTCAGGGATACCGGCCCGGGTGTTTCCCCCGGGGACCTTAAAAAGATGAAAGATCCCTTTTTTACCACCCGCAGGGATGACGGGGGCACCGGTCTGGGGCTGTCCATATCCGAACGAATCGTGAACGACCATCACGGTATTCTGGAGTTCGAGTCCGAACCGGGGGAGGGGTTGACGGCGAGGATACTCTTGCCCTGTGAAGGCAAATATTCTATATAGTTGCCCAAGGAGGAGATTCGTGGACGCCCCGAGACTGGACAGACCCATACTGATCGTGGATGACGAGCCGGAAATCCTGATGGCGGTGGATACCACCCTGAGGATGGCCGGGTTCGACAATATTATTACCATTGCCGATTCAAGAGATGTGATCCGGCAGATGGAACGGCAGATCCCCGCCCTCATCCTTCTTGACCTGAACATGCCCCATATCAACGGGGGGCGCCTGCTGAAGATTATCCGAAAAACCTGGCCGAGAATCCCCGTCATTGTTCTCACCGGAACCATTGAAGTGGATACCGCTGTCCGCTGTATGAAGGTGGGTGCCATGGATTATATCGTCAAACCGGTGGAGGAAGAACGCCTGGTGGCTGCTGTGAAAAAGGCATTGCAGTGGGAGGAAGAGGCGGAAAACGGCGGGAAACCCCTTCACCAGGATCTGTTCGCACAGATTAAAAACCCGGAGGCTTTTCGTCACATCATCACCCAGGACCGGCAGATGCACTCCATCTTTCACTATGTGGAGGCGGTGGCACCGTCTTCCCAACCGGTCCTTATTTTCGGAGAGACCGGGGTGGGCAAAGAACTTATCGGTCAGTGCATTCACGAATTGAGCGGCCGCAAGGGAAAACTGGTGGTGGTAAATGTGGCCGGCCTGGACGACAACGTATTCTCGGATACCCTTTTCGGCCATGTGCCCGGTGCCTATACCGGTGCGGATAAAGCCCGGCCGGGGCTCATTGAACAAGCCACCGGCGGCACCCTGCTATTGGATGAAATCGGGGATCTGGCGATGACCTCCCAGGTGAAACTACTGCGTCTCCTCCAGGAAGGCGATTACCGGCAGTTGGGTTCTGATAAGACCCGGCATTCCGATACCCGGATTATCGCCTCCACCAACCAAGATCTCTGGGCACTGGAGAAAGCAGGCGGCTTCCGGAAAGACCTGATTTACAGGCTTTCCACCCATACCCTGACCCTGCCGCCCCTGCGAGACCGGCTGGTGGACCTGCCCCTGCTGCTGGACCGGTTTGTCTGCCAGGCTGCCGATGATCTGGACAAACCCGTCCCCGATATTCCTAAAACCCTCATCGAAACCATGGAGAGCTATCCGTTCAAGGGCAATATCCGGGAACTGAAATCCATGGTACACGATGCCTTGTCCAGATACGAAAGCGGTGCCATCACAGCGGATCTGTTCAAAGGGTTGGAGGCGGCCTCGCTGGAAGAAGAGACGTCAACGTCAGTCGATGCCGGGGGAGAAAAAACCCTGCCCACCCTGAAGGAGGCCTCCGTCACCCTGGTGGAGAAAGCCATGGCACAGACCGGCGGTAACCAGTCTGCGGCCGCGAAAATCCTCGGGATATCCCAGCAGGCCCTGAGCAAACGCCTCCAGAAAATGAGGGACACCAAATCATAGAACCGCTACAATCAGATCAGCTACAACTTTTTTTGTATCCACAACCTTTGTTGTGGGAATGGAAAAGATCCCTGCCCTTCCGAGCAATCGTTCGGAAACAATCCGTGGGCTACAACTTTTGTTGTAGGTTTCCGGAATTTCAGAATTTGGATTAATCGGTTGTATGCCTTATAAAATCAGATAGTTAAATTATTGCGTGCTGCTGGCACATTGATTGCTCATATAGAAACTGAACGGGAATCAGTCGTCGGGTCGCACCAACATCAATCAAAGGAGAAAGCATTATGAATGAGGTTAAAAATCTTGGATGGCGGGTCACTTTTGCCGGGCTGGGCATCAACCTGGCGTTGGGTATCCTATATACCTGGAGTATTTTCAAGATGTCCATCAAAGAGTCCATCGTCGCAGGAGACGGTGTGTTTAACTGGAGCCTGGCCTCGCTGAACGATCCCTATGCGGTGTGCTGCCTGGTGTTTGCCTTTGCCATGATTTTTGCCGGCAGGGTGCAGGACAAAACCAGTCCCCGGTTTACCGCAGTTATCGGTGGTGTGCTTACCGGTGCCGGCCTTATTCTTATTGCGCTCTCTACTTCCTGGATGGTCTGGATTTTAGGCTTCGGCGTCCTGATGGGCCTGGGCCTCGGTTTTGGTTACGCCTCTGCCACCCCGCCGGCCATCAAGTGGTTCCCCCCGGCAAAAACCGGGATGATCGCGGGTATCGTTGTGGCGGGCTTCGGTCTGGCCTCCGTATATATTGCACCCTTGGGCACCTTTCTGATCAATAAGTTTGGTCTGAGCCAGTCCATGATGATCTTCGGGGTTGCCTTTTTAGTGGTGGTTTCCATTCTCGCCCAGTTCCTGGTCAATCCGCCTGAGGGGTACGTGCATCCCGATGCAAGGGCTACGGCTACGACACCGGCTGCCCCAACCGGTACGGATTTTTCACCGGCCGAGATGATGAGAACCGGTGCCTTCTATAAACTCTGGATTATGTTCTGCGTAGGGTCCGGCGCCGGCCTGATGATTATCGGCGGTGTGGCCGGCATGGCCAAATCCGGCATGGGCTCGCTTGCATGGGTGGTTGTGGCACTGATGGCCGTGGGCAATGCCTCCGGACGT
>JAKSBB010001308.1 GCA_022361315.1 Desulfobacterales bacterium | reverse complement strand
TACCTGGCCAAGGTGGATGCCAACGTCATCCTGATCAACTACAGGGGGTATGGTAAAAGCGACGGGTCACCCAAAGAGGCGGATTTAAAGGCGGATGCCCTGAAGATCTTTGACCGTGTGGCCCGGGACCATGGTCTGGATCCCAAAAACTGCGGTGCCTGGGGACGCAGCCTTGGCTCCTCCATTGCCTCTCATCTGGCCATGGAAAGAGGAATTGGCCGTTTGATTCTCACCTGTCCTTTTGACAGCATTGAGGCGGTGGCTGCAAGTTATTATCCGGCACCTCTGGTCCGGGCGGCCCTGTCCGACAAACATCGAACAACGGATTTTTCCCCTGAGATTACCGCGTCAACACTTATCCTGGCCGCCTCTGACGACGAGGTGATTCCGGCAGAAAGAACCCGGGCGCTTTACGACAGTCTCACCTGCCCCAAAACCTATACCGTAATTCCGGATACCGGCCACAACACCATCTCCGAGGGACCGGGCTATTATGACGCGGTGAATCGCTTCCTGCAGGAGTAGGCCGGGTCTCAAACTCCAATTCTGTTGTTACAATTTTGTTTTTCCTTGCTTTTATGTGGGATATTTAGCATGTTCTTTTCATCAGCAATTGTTCTGGTCATAGGGGGCTTCGACGATATTCCGATAAGGGGCCGCTTATTTTTTTAACTTAAAAGAGGAGGAAAGATGCCAAAAAGAATTCACCAAGGTGTGAAGGAACTTAAAAACAATTTAGACAAAGGCAGGTTAAGCCGCAGGGAATTTATCAGATATGCATCCCTTCTGGGCCTGTCTGCCGCCGCATCAACCCAGATGGCCGGCCTTCTGCTGAAGCCCGCCCGGGCACATGCTGCTACCATTCAGCGTGGCGGTGTCATGAAAATCGCCTCTCCCGTTCAAAAAGTGACTCATCCTTCCAATCTTTCGTGGATTTCCCCCACCAACCAGTTGAGAGCTGTTGCCGAATATCTGACATATACGGATGCGGACAACGTCACCCATCCCTACCTGCTCAAAAACTGGGAAGTATCAGATGATCTGAAAACCTGGACGTTGAATTTAAGGCAGGGTATCAAATTTAATAATGGTGACGATTTTTCTGCCGACGATGTTGTTTTTACCATGAATGAGTGGTTCAAAGAAGACGTGGGCTCATCAATGATGGGGATGATGGGCGGATATCTGGACCCCACCGGAATTGAGAAGGTAAACGCCCACCAGGTCAAGCTGCATCTCAAAATGCCTGAAATCGGTGTACCCGAACATTTATTTCACTATCCCGCCATGATATTCAACCACCGCACCTTCGAAGGGGATTTTATCAAAGCCCCCCACGGTACCGGGCCTTATACCCTTGAGAGGTATGTCGAAGGGGAGAGCTGTGTGATCAAGCGCCGCAACGACTACTGGCAGAAAGGGGCGGACGGGAAACTGCTGCCCTACCTGGATGAGGTCCATTTCATCGACATGGGAACGGAGATGTCCCCCATGATCGCCGGAATCAAGGGGGGAGAAATTGATATGATCGATTTCGGGGATCTGGGAGCAACCGATGCCTACCTGGCCCTGAAGGATGATCCCAATATCAGCATCTACCCCATTACCACCAATCAGACCCGGATCGTTCGAATGCGTGCTGATTTGAAGCCCTGGTCCGACAACCGTGTCCGCCAGGCGTTAAAGCTCTGTCAGAACCGTGAGAAAACTCTGGGCCTGGCCTTCTTCGGCGAAGGGCTCATCGCCCAGGACATCCATGTCAGCCCTAAACATCCTGAATACGCCCCCATTGAAACCCCCAAATACGATCCGGAACGGGCAAAACAATTGTTGAAAGAAGCGGGGTATCCCAATGGGATTGATGTCAACATTGCCGTGGGGAACGGCTGGAAAGAGATTGTCCGCTATGCAGAAATCCTGAAACAGGATGCCGCCCCTGCCGGCTTCCGCATCAACATCCAGACCATGCCAAACAGTCAGTATTGGGAAAAATGGACCGATGTGGATCTTGGCATCACCACATGGAGCCACCGTCCCTTAGGCACCATGGTGCTCAACCTGGCATATACCGGGGACAGCGAGGGCAAGCCCGTCGCATGGAATGAGACCCGTTGGGTGGATAAAGAGTTTTCTACGCTATTGACCCAGGCCAATGCGACCTTTGATCTTGAAAAACGGCGGGCCATTTTTGCAAAACTGGAAAAAATCCAGCAGGATCGCGGCTCCATCGGCAATTCATTCTGGGTGAATACCTGGTTTATCACCAGCAAGAAGATACAAGGGGTGAAAGCCCACCCCAGCGGGTATTCAAAGCTGGATGACCTGTGGATTAAAAGCTGATGACGTATCGCTTTTAAGATAAGTGAATAAAAAGAACTCCCCGTTTTCTAACCAAAGAGGCGGGGAGTTTTGTCATTATTCCTCTCTTTATACTTCCCGTTTACTTCTGCTCTCCTCGCCTGTATCATCGTTTTAATTCCAGGGTGTTTCCGTATATGACACCTAATCTTATATCATCAAAAGGAATCCATCATGAAAAAACACATCCCGTCCATCCCCATGCCGAAATTGATCCCCCAACCCATCGAAACCAAAGGACGAACTTTGGCGGAACAATTAAGGGTCTGGATTTTCGAGGTTAGAAAATGGAAGCTGGCTGAAGATTGGGACTATACACTCCCAAACGGTGAAAAAATCGTGATTCCGGCTGACTTTGAATTTGATGGGGCATCAATCCCCCGGCCGTTATGGGGGATATTATCCCCCATCGGCCTATTGCTTATTCCCGGGCTGATCCACGATTTTGGTTATCGCTACGATTACATCTGGACTTATGATGCCAAAGGAAAGGTGTATAAAGGCCATGAAAACGCCGGGCGAGAATACTGGGACCAGCTGTTTTATGATGTCGGGATGGCGGTAAACGACATGGAAGAAGTAAATTTTCTGGCCTGGCTGGCATTATCATTTGCCGGTGAACTGGCCTGGCGCAAGAACCGAGCCTTGGACGAAGATGAACTCATCCCGGGATGATGAACATGGATCCGGTAATTCAGTAGGTCCGCTGGAATTGCCTCTGAATGAATTGGTGCATCCCCTCGCACCTATGAGACTATTCTAGCGGGTATTTTTTTATGAACAGTTTTTCTGCCTCTGCTGTACCGATGAGCACCAGTTCATCCCCTTGTTCCAGGAGAATGGTCGGGTCAGGGTTGACCCTCAGGCGTTCCTTTTTCTTGACTGCCACCACACTGCAGCCCGTTTTCTCCCTGATCCGGAGATC
>JAKSBB010001153.1 GCA_022361315.1 Desulfobacterales bacterium | reverse complement strand
CCGGCACAGCAGGCGGGGGGCTCAACAGCCTTGATCCGGCCACGGGGAAATGGACCCGGTATACCCATGATCCGAATAATCCTGCATCCATCAGCAGTAACATTGTCTGGTCACTGCTGGCGGACAGGGACGGCGGGATCTGGGCCGGGACCTGGGACCGCGGACTGAACCGCCTCAATCAGGCCGGTAACGTATTCACCCGGTTTATCCATGTCCCCGACGATCCGAAAAGCATCGGGGACAATAAAATTGTTCAGATCTACGAAGACAGCCGGAAACGGATCTGGATCACCCACCGGGAGGCGGGACAATACGGCCTGGAAATGCTGGACAGGGAAACGGAACGGTTTATCCGTTTCGGCGGGCCATCCGGAGAGTCTAAATCTCAGGGTAATGCAGCTTCAGGTACCCACACCCTGAGTTCCGGTGCCGTAAGCACGGTATTCGAAGATCCGGTGACCGGTATCCTCTGGGCGGTGAACACCTATGCCGGGGTGATCGATAAAATGGATCCCCAAAGCAATAAATTCGCCCTTTATCAACACCACCCGGATCAGCCGAAAGGCATTTCCTCTTCACAGGCCGGGGTATTTCTTGAGGACAGCCGGGGGCGTTTCTGGATCTCGGTCAAGGGAAGCTTAGAACGATTTAACCGGGAGACCGGCACCTTTATCCACTATCCGAACAAAACCATCCACCCGGATATGGGTATGATGATTACCGCCATAATCGAGGATAACGACGGGATGTTCTGGATGCTCGACTTCGGTAAACTCGGGGGACTTATTAAGGTGGACCCGGACCGGATGAAGGCAGTGAAAAGGTACAGCCACGATCCGTTGAATCCCAAAAGCTTTATGGCCAACACCATGCCCGGCCCGGCCCTGGTTCAGGACCGCGACAGCAAAGATATTCTATGGATAGGCACCTCTTCAGGCCTTGAAAAATTCAACAAACGCACCGAAACCTTCACCCATTTTGTACACGATCCGTCGGACCCTGAAAGCATCACCAAAGGCACGGTGTGGTCTCTTTGGGACGATGGTGGAGGCAGCCTCTGGGTCTCCACCTTCGGGGGGCTGAACCGCCTGGATAAAAAGACAGGGCGGTTCACCCGCTATGTTCATGATCCGACCGATCCGCACAGTACCGGATTCAATAAGCATTCGGCCGTATTCGAGGACTCCCGGGGAAACTTCTGGGTGGCCGGACTGACGGACGGGATCAACCGGATGGATCGAAGGACCGGCAAGTTCACCCGGTTCAGCCGCAAAAACGGATTTCCTGCCACAGGGGTAAACCGGACCATCCAGGAAGACGGTGACGGCAACCTGTGGATCGGCACCACAGACGCCGGCCTGATCAAATTTAATATTGACCGGGCATCGGTGGAAAAGATCTATACCCAAAGTGACGGCCTTCACGGCAACTATCTGTGGCGAAGCTATAAAACCCGGGACGGCACCCTGTGGTTCAGCGGCCCTGCGGGACTCAACAGTATCCGGCCGGACCAACTCCGGGACAACCCCCTGGTACCGCCGGTGGTATTCACCGATTTCAGTCAGGGCGGGGAACCCATGCCTCTGGGCACTGCGCCTGAGTTTGTCCGGGAGATCCGGCTGGACTGGCGGGACAACTACTTTGAATTCCGGTTTGCCGCACTCAACTACACCAAGCCGGATAAAAACAGATATGCCTACACCCTGAGCGGCGTGGACCGGGGCTGGTACCAGGCCGGCAATAAGCCTTTCGGCCGGTACACCGGATTAAAAGGCGGCACGTACCAATTAAAAATCAAGGGGTCCAACAACGACGGAATCTGGAATGAAACAGGGGCAACGGTCCGCATCGTCGTCAGTTCCCCCTTCTGGCAAACCACCTGGTTCTACCTGGTATCGGCCGCTCTGCTAGCCGGTGTCATTATCTACCTGACCGCCAATCGCCGCACCCTTCTTTCAGAAATCAGAGAACGCCGGCAGGCCCAGGAGGCGCTTTCCGCCAGCCAGAAACAATTCGCCCTGGCCATGGAAGCCTCCAGAGACGGGATTTTCGACTGGGACCTCACCACAGGCAAGGTTTATTTTTCTCCGGCGTGGAAGGGGATGCTGGGATACAAAGACGACGACCTTGCCAACGACCCGGCCGTATGGGAACGCCTCACGGCGCCTGAGGATATTCCCCACCTCAGGGAAATGGCCGGCCTGCTCATATCCGGGAGGCTGGACAGACTGGAGGTGGAGTTCAGAATGCTTCACCGGAAAGGGCATTGGGTGGATATTCTCTCCAGGGCGACAGCCATTCAGAGCCCCTCCGGCAAGGCAACCAGAATCGTTGGCACCCATGTGGATATCACAAGCCGTAAACTGGCGGAAAAAAAGATCAGCAGCCTGCAGACCTACCTGTCCAGGATCATCGAATCCATGCCCTCGGTACTCATCGGGGTGGACCGAGAGGGCCGGGTTACCCTGTGGAACTCCGGTGCGACCCGTGTCACCGGCCGTCCGATGGTTAAAGCCAAAGGGCGGTTCCTGTCTGATATCCTGCCGGACTACCCCGGTATGGATGACCTGATCCGGCAGGCGTTCTCCGGAAACACCCCCTGTTCCCGGCAGCGTGTCGCCAGATCCTTAGGAGAGGGAACAGTGTATGAGAATATTACCGTATTTCCCCTGGATACGGAGGAAACAGATGGGGCGGTCATCCGTATCGACGACATCTCCGATCAGATCAAAATGGAGGAGGTGATGATCCAGTCGGAAAAAATGATGTCCGTCGGTGGTCTTGCCGCAGGTATGGCCCATGAGATCAACAATCCCCTGGCCGGTATGATTCAGAGCGCCGGTGTCATGCGGTCACGCCTCACCGCCAGGAACATGCCGGCCAACCAAAAGGCAGCCGACTCAGCCGGTACGACCATGGATGCCGTTGCGGAATTTATGGAACTGCGGCGTATTCCCGCCATGTTGGAGGCCATCAGCGAATCAGGTATGCGCATGGCGGGCATTGTTGACAACATGTTAAGCTTTGCCCGGCAGGGAGATGCGTCGGTCTCTTCCCGGAACCCGGCAGAAATACTGGACAAAAGCCTGGCACTTGCCGCAACGGACTACGATCTTAAGAAGCATTACGATTTCAAATCCATAGAAATCATAAAAGAATACGCTCCCGACCTGCCCATGATCCTTTGCGAGCCCAGCAAAATCCAGCAGGTCATCATGAATATTCTCAACAACGGCGCCTATGCCATGGGGCAGTCCCCTGACGGACCGCCTCCGAAGTTCACCCTGAGGCTTCGGCCGGATAATGACATGCTGCGGATAGACATTGAGGATAACGGCCCCGGCATGGATCTGGAAACCCGGAAACGCCTGTTCGAACCGTTTTTCACCACCAAGCCGGAAGGCATCGGTACGGGACTCGGACTTTCGGTATCCTACTTCATTGTTACCGAACACCATAAAGGCACCCTGGAGGTGATCTCGGAACCCGGCCAGGGCAGTTGTTTCATCATCCGTCTTCCCCTGTCACCAAACTAAGGGAGGCCGGATAACAGTCCTTCTGAAACGGGGTTAACATGTAAGGGGGGAAAATCTGCCGTCAAAATGCAGGCACCGGCAAGCCTCTGGTTTCATAATATTCCGAGATAAGGGCCAGAATGGTTCCGTCCTCAACCATCCGTGTAATTTCAGATTCAATACGGGGGAGATGATCCATCAACGCGGATCGTTTGGAGATCCCGATATAGACAAGTTTCCGGCGGGAAAACCTGAAAGGCGCAATCCGAACACGTTGGCTGGCCCCCATCCGGTTAATCAGATCAATTCCCGCAAACTCCGGGTGAATCATGGCATCAATACGCCCCCGCAACAGCTTCTCCATATTCATGTTATCTTTTGGCACCGCCTCTTTTAGAAGCCGTGTATCGCCGTCAAACCGGGGAAAATATTTCGCTCCGATGATAACGCCTATCTTGATCTTCCTAAGGTCTTCGTAGGTATTGAGAGTGAGTTGGCTCTCCCGCCGCAGGATGAAAACGGTATCTGATCTTTTCTTGTAGGGCGGATCGATATAGTGAATATACGCCTCACGATCAGGTCGCTTCAGCAGCCCTACCATGATGTCGATATCCCCGCTTTTCATAAGTGCCAGACGTCGTCTGAAAGGCGCGGGTACCATGACGAGTTCCTTATCCAATTGCATTGCAACGGTTTTCAGTAACTCATGATCCGGCCCGTTAAGGTTAACGTCTGCCACAGAAGAACGTATCAATCCGGCAGCTGCGGCCCCAGGCGGCAGAAGCCCCCCCAAAAGGAGGAAAACCACCCATAGCCACAAGATCTTCGGCAATACGGACTGCCGGTTATTTTGTCGTTCAGTTCTTATCACAGTCTTTGATTTCGCCGGTATTCTGATTCGTGCCTCACTATCCTGTGTTTATACGTTATCGCGTATGCAAGATTCAAGAAAAATATCCGGGCTGCCTACCTCAACTTAAGGGTACGCAGATGTCGGGTCAGCGTCTCTGCCCCCGGGCGTCCGGCCATGCGTTCTTTCATGTATAGGCTGATCTGATCGGCCAGGATACCCATATCGTTAAACAGGGACACCAGGCGGCCGGTTTCCAGATATTTCATGGCCGCATACCTGGGCACAAACCCCACGCCGGTATCGGCCAGACAGGCTTCGATGATTCCCCGAATATGATTGATTCCCGTAATTCGCCCGAATGTCACGGAGACATTTTCCGGCAGTGCCGTCATAAAATTACCCCACCACTTCATTTCCTTGTCCATGGAAAAAATATTGCAGCGTTCAAGGTCTGCCACCGTTGAGATGCCGGTCCGCCTGACGTATGCAGGGGAGGCAATCACAGCATATTCCTCCCGAAGCAGCGGCACCACAGTCAATTCCGGACGGTTGTGTGGTTTGCAGTCGATAATCATATCCAGCTCGTCGTCCAGCAGCGGGCGAAGCAGATTATGACTCAGGGTAAAGTCCACATGGAGATGGGGATGGCTTTCCAGGATGGGGGTAAGCTGCCGCACCACCACGTTTATGCCGAATTCAACTGTGGCTCCCAGACGGATGGTTTCAGGGAGATGACGGGTATCCCGAAGCCGGGCCTCCGCCCGGTCCAGCTCGTTAAATATGGTTCGGCAACTGTCAAAAAGCACTTCCCCCTCGGGGGTCAGCGCAAAACCGTTTTTCCGTTTTTCCGTTAAAGTGAGATCCAGGCTGTTTTCCAGGGCCTTGATGGCATGGCTCACTGCGGACTGGGTAACAAAGAGTTTTTCTGCGCACCTGGAATAATTTTTGACCCGGGCCAGGGTGTAAAATGTTTTGAGTTTATTGAGATCCATCCGGCCTCCCACCACCCTAATTAATTTCATTCAAAAACAAAATGAAGATTATGAATTTCACTTATAAGCCATTCCTCTGATATACGCAAATGAAAAGATACCAACCCATGAAAAAAGGACACACCATGTCAAACGCCATTTACACCATCCCGCGGCCAACCAATGAATCCGTCCTGCCCTACCTGCCGGGCAGTCCGGAACGGGAACGCCTGAAAGCCAGAATCAATGAGATGAAAGGGGAAGTCATCGATATTCCACTGATCATCAACGGGGAGGAGATCAGGACCGGGAACACCGGCACCTGCGTTATCCCGCACAACCACAAACAGATCCTGGCCACCTACCACATGGCAGGGCCGGACGAGGTCCGCATGGCCATTGATGCCGCCGTCACCGCCCAGGCGGAATGGGCCGGACTGTCCTGGGATCACCGCCTGGCCATATTCCTGAAGGCGGCGGAACTCATCGGAGGCCCCTGGCGGGACACCCTGAATGCCGCCACCATGCTGGGTCAGAGTAAGACCGTGTATGAGGCGGACGCAGATTCAGCCTGCGAACTCATGGATTTTTTCCGTTATAATACCTGGTTCACCCGGCAGATCCTGGAGGAGCAGCCGGGAGGCATCCCCGGCACCCTGAACCGGATGGAGTACCGCCCCCTGGAAGGCTTTGCATTTGCCGTCACGCCTTTTAACTTCACCGCCATCGGCGGCAATCTGCCCACCTCCCCGGCCATGGCCGGCAATACCGTCATCTGGAAGCCCGCCTCATCAGCCATCTATTCCAACTATTACGTCATGAAGATGCTGGAGGAAGCCGGGCTGCCCAAAGGGGTGATCAACTTCCTGCCCGGCCCCGGACGCGCCTTAGGCCCCATGATTATGTCTGATAAGATGCTGGCCGGCATTCACTTCACCGGATCCACTGCCACCTTCAACACCCTCTGGCGGACCGTCGGGGATAACCTGGAAAATTACCGGGGATACCCCAGGATCGTCGGGGAAACCGGCGGCAAAGACTTTTTGTTCGCCCATGCCAGTGCCGATGCCAAACGGGTGGCCCAGGCCATCGTCGGTGGCGGCTTTTCCTATCAGGGTCAGAAATGCTCCGCCACCTCCCGGGTCTATCTCCCCGATTCCCTCTGGCCGGAAGTGAAGCATCTTCTCTCCGTAGAACTGGCAGACCTGAAGACCGGGGACGTTGAAGATTTCACCACCTATATGGGTGCCGTCATCGACCGGGCCGCCTTTGATTCCATTAAAGGCTATATCGATTTTGCCAAAGGTTCCGACAAGGCGGAGATCCTCTTTGGCGGCCGTTGTGACGACTCAACCGGCTATTTTATCGACCCCACGGTCATTTTAACCACCGATCCCCATTTCAAAACCATGACGGAAGAAATCTTCGGACCTGTGGTCACCATCTATATATACAAAGACCAGGATTTTTCTTCGGCCCTGGATCTTTGTGAAGGCACCTCTGACTATGCCCTCACCGGTGCAATCTTTGCCACGGACCGCCAGGTCATTGCCCGGCTTGAACAGCGCCTTGCCTTTTCCGCCGGC
Source organism: Desulfobacterales bacterium (assembly GCA_022361315.1). The sequence continues at coordinate 3,822 of JAKSBB010001153.1, read as the reverse complement.
AACCTCTACATCAACGATAAAACCACAGGTGCCTTTGTGGGCCTCCAGCCCTTTGGCGGCGCCAGGGGCTCCGGCACCAATGAAAAGGTCGGCAGCAAGCAGAATATTTCCCGGTGGATGAGCCCGAGGACCATTAAGGAAAACTTTGCACCATCCCTTGAGTGGCGACTGGGCCTGATGCAGCAGTCTTAATTTTTTCACCTTATCAAAAACCTGGCGCATGAAGATTACATTCTTCGTGCGCCTGATCTTTTAAAATATTTTTTACAAATGATAAAATAAATTTTAAACACATTTGTCATACAGCTTTTTTACACCGATCCCTTACATCCCCACACATCCAAATTTACGCTTTCATTTCAAGCCATTAAACCAACAGCCCGTTTCCATTCCATCTTCTGGCACAGCAGTTGCTTTTACATGGGACTGCATACACACAATTCGTTTTTTACACTTTTACTGATGACGTGCAGGAGATCAAATGACAGAAAAAATACTCTACTTAAGCCAGAAAGATGTGGCAGATGCCGGGCTGACCATGGACCGGATCATTGACACCGTTGAAAAAGGATTTGTGGAAATGGGCAACGGCCGGGTGGAAATGCCGCCCAAACCAGGGGTACACCCGGGGGAAGGGGATAACTTCATCCATGCCATGCCGGCCTATATCCCGGCCATGAAATCCTGTGGTGTAAAATGGGTGTCCGGCTATCCCGGTAATCCTGAAAAAGGCCTGCCCTACATCAACGGCTTGCTGATCTACAACGATCCGGACACCGGCCTTCCCCTGTCCGTCATGGACTGTACCTGGATCACGGCCATGCGCACCGCAGCCGCCTCTGCTGTTTCAGCCAAATACCTGGCCCGGCCGGAATCGGCCACCATCGGCATCCTGGCCTGCGGCGTCCAGGGCCATACCAACCTGGAAGCCATGAACGTCCTGTTCCCCTTAAAAAAGGTATACGCCTTTGACACCAAGGCAGACCAGGCAGATTCCCTGGCCAAATACGGCAGAGAGACCCTGGGACTGGACGTGGAAATCGTTTCCGATCCTAAGAAAGCGGTAACGGGCTGCGACATCGTTGTAACCTCCGGCCCCATTCTCAAGGTTCCCCATGCCACCATTAAAAAGGACTGGGTGGATGAAGGGGCCTTTGTCTCCTGCGTGGATTTCGACTCTTTCTTCTCAAGGAACGCCCTGGCCCAGGCAGATAAGTGGACCACGGACAACCTGGCACAGTACAACCACTACAAAGACCATGTGGGATTCTTCATCGACTGTCCGGACATATACGCAGAACTGGGGGAATTGGTCACCGGCAAGAAAAAAGGACGGGAGAACGACACTGAAAGAACCTTTGCCGCAAACCTGGGCCTGGCCATGGAAGATATGGCGGTATGCCCCCTGATCTTTGATCTGGCAAAAGACAAGCAACTTGGCACCTGGCTGGAACTCTAACCCCCCCCCACAGCAATACAAGGAGAGAACACCATGGGTATGTACACGGACGAACTTTATTTCAAACCCCAGCTTAAAGTTATCAACGACGACCAGATCGCCCAGCTTCACATGGCCACCCTGGAAGTCCTGGAACGCACCGGCATCAAAATCACCCATCCCGAAGCCCTGGAGCTTTTGGCCTCCGCCGGTGCCAGGGTCAACGGCGACCGGGTGAAGATCCCGGCCTGGATGGTGGAAGACGCCATCCGGAAAGCCCCGTCCAGAATTGTTCTGGGCAAACGCACCGGAGAACGCAGCGTGGTCTTGGAACGGGACAAGTCCTTTTTCGGGCCCAGCCTTGATTGTATCGATTACATGGATCCGGCCACCCACGTCCGCAGCCGGTTTGAAAGTCACCACGTGGAGACCACAGCCGCCCTCTGCGACGCCCTGCCCGGCTTCGACTGGTGCATGACCATCGGTATGGCCGAAGATGTCCCCGCCGACATTGCCGACCGCGTGGTTGCCAGGAACACCATGCAGTTCTGCGAAAAACCCCTGGTCTTCTGCTGCAAGGACACCAACAGCGCAAAAGACATTTATGAGATGGCGCTGCTGCTCTGCGGCGGCAAGGAAAACTTCGATGCGGCCCCGACTATCGTTCATTACTCAGAGCCCATCTCCCCGCTGGTCTACTACGATCCCGCGGTGGACAAGATTCTTTTCTGTTCTGAAAACAATATCCCCCTGATCAACTTCCCGGCTCCCCAGGCCTGTGGTTCGGCCCCGGCCACCTTTGCCGGCACCATCGTCCAGGGTTCTGCGGAATCCCTGAGCGGCTTGGTGATCCACCAGTTGAAAAATCCGGGGGCGCCCTTTATTTACGGTGCATTCACCACCATCATGGACATGCGGACCTCCATCTTCTCCTACGGCGCACCGGAACTCAGCCTCATGACCGGTGCACTGGCCCAGATGGCCCAGCATTACGGCCTGCCCTTCTTCGGCACTGCCGGTGCCACCGACGCCAAATTCTGCGATGCCCAGGCAGGGGCCGAAGCCGCCTTCCAGACCCTGAGCTCCGCCGCCATCGGTTCCGGTCTGGTACACGACTGCTCCTCCTGGATGGATCACGGCAACCTGGTCTCCCCGGAATACATGGTGCTGGTCAACGACATCGTCACCTCGGTCAAGCACTACATGGAAGGGATTCCCGTAACCGAAGAGACCCTGGCTCTGGATGTCATCCACAAGGTGGGCCCCGGCGGCCACTACCTTTCCGATCCCCACACCATGGCCAACTTTAAAAAGGTAAAATACTCCGAACTTTTTGAGCGCATGGTTTACCAGAACTGGGAATCCGGCGGATCAAAGAAAATGGAGCAGCGCCTCCAGGAACTGACTCTTGAAAAGATGAAACACCGCCCCGCCCCGCTGGCCGAAGACGTCATCAAAGAACTGGACGCCATGCAGGCCGCCTGGAAATAACCCCCCTAAGGAGACGAGATATGTACCATCAGCAACGCGATACATCCATCCGCCAGATCTTCACCCGTAAAAACCATGCCTGCTACGGCATGGGCCTGGGGATCATGATTCTGGACGACGTCTACCCGGGATTTCCCGGTGATGTGAGAAACGCCAGCGCCTTCCCCTACCCCATCCAGTACGAACTGGTGGAAGGCATCGACATCCGTAAACTGCTCTGGGACGAAGATAAATCCCCCTGCCTTGCCCCCATATTGGCGGCGGCAAAGAAACTGGAACGTATGGGCTGCCGGGCCATTGCTGCGGAATGCGGATACTTTGCCTACTTCCAGCCTGAGGTGGCGGATGCCGTGGATATACCGGTATTCATGTCCAGCCTGCTCCAGGTGCCCTTCATTCAACAGACCATCGGGCCCAAAAAGCAGGTGGGTATCCTCTGCTACCAGCGGCAGTTCCTCACCGACACCCATCTTGAAAAGGTGGGAATCACCCCGGGCAGCAACTACGTCATTGCCGGTGCCAGCGATGATTACGGCTGCACCGAACTGGACAAGCTTTGGAACTGGGAAGTACGGCCGGAAAAACCCGAGGCCATCTACGAAGTGCAGGAGCAGCAGATGGTGGATGCCTGTGTGGACCTGGTCCAGAAAAATCCTGACATCGGCGCCATCATGCTGGAGTGCACGGGAATGCAGCCCTTTGCCAGGGCCATCCAGCAGCGGGTGGACCTGCCGGTATTCTCCTGGGGCACGATCCTGGATTATGCCTATTCCGTAACGGTTCACAGGGATTACTACGGCCACGTATAACCCTTACCCGAACACCGCCCCGGAGCAGACAGCCTCTCCTTCATTGCCGGTTTTACCCTTTTATCCGGTACCTTTGGTTTGTCT
>JAKSBB010000091.1 GCA_022361315.1 Desulfobacterales bacterium | reverse complement strand
GGGGCGGCTGCTCCGCATTGATGGGCTTAAAGGATTGCGTGCCGGGGCCAATGAGGTCTTTGTCAAAGCCAGTCCCCCCGCGTCCGAAAGTTATATGGATCACGCCATCCGGGTCAGGGTGACGGACCGGGGATTTGTTATTGCGGACCGCACCGTCTGGGGCGGCAGCGGTGCCCTGGTATCCGGCACCGTCACTTTTGAACTCACCAATGAAGAGGGAGACGACCATGGGCACTGATCATCCTTTTGCCGTAGAGGTGGAACACCTGACTGTCAGCTATAATGCCCGGGCAGCCCTGCTGGATGTCAGTGTAAATATCGAAACCGACCAATTGGTGGGCATCATCGGGCCTAACGGGGCGGGGAAATCAACCTTTATCAAGGCGGTCCTGGGATTTGTAAAACCGGATCTGGGAACGGTCCGCATTGACGGCATCCCGGCCCAGAAAGCCAAAGGAAGGGTGGCTTACGTTCCCCAGCGCGGTGCCGTGGACTGGGATTTCCCCATTACCGTCCGTGAAGTCGCCCTGATGGGGCGGTACCAGCAGATCCCCTGGTACGCCACACCGGGTAAAGAGGACTGGGACTCGGCCATGGAAGCCCTGGATATGGTGCGGATGTCTGATTTTGCCCACCGCCAGATCGGCGAGCTTTCCGGTGGCCAGCAGCAGCGGGTGTTCATGGCCAGGGCCCTTGCCCAGGGCAGTGACATTCTTCTGCTGGACGAACCCTTTGCCGGTGTGGATGCCGCAACGGAGCGGGCCATCCTTGAGGTGCTGGAACGGGCCAAAAAGGCGGGCAAAACACTGGTGGTGGTCCACCATGATCTGTCCACTGCGGCTGAATACTTTGATAAACTCCTGCTGATCAAGCAGCGGCTGTACGCATACGGTGTACCTGCCGCGGTACTTCAGGAAGATTTGCTCAGCCAGGTTTACGAGGGACGTCTGCGGATTTTCAGAGATGTGCTGGAAAAGGAGAATACCTGATGGTTGAACTGTTCTTAACCCCCCTGACGGAAACTTACTTCCAGAAAGCCCTGATCGGCGGCTCCGTGGTGGCCGTGGTGGCCGGTGTTGTCGGCTGCCTGGTGGTACTGCGGCGCATGGCCTTTCTGGGCGATGCTCTCTCCCACGCCATGATTGCCGGCGTGGCCGGTGGCTACCTGGTGATGAAACTCTTTTTCGGGCTGGAAGCCCATGCCCCGGGGATGCTGCTGGGGTCGCTTCTGGCGGCAATCGCCACCGTGGCCCTGATATCTTTCGTCTCACGGATCTCCCGGGTAAAGGAGGATACGGCCATCGGCATCATGTATACCGGGGTCTTTGCCCTGGGGGTGGTGGCGGTCTCCATTTTCAGGCACTATATCCACATCGATCTGATGCATTTCATCATGGGTGATATTCTGGGGGTGGCAGATACCGACCTCTGGGTCTCCGTCTTTGTGGCAGCCATTGTGCTGACCATATTGATTTTTTTCTTCCGGCACTTTCAGCTGGCCACCTTTGACCCGGTGATGGCCGCTTCCATCGGCCTGCCCGTTGTGCTTCTGGATTATCTGCTCACCACCTGTGTTTCACTGGTGGTGGTCTCCGCCGTCAGTATGGTGGGGGTTATTCTTGTGGTGGGGCTGCTGATCACCCCGGCAGCCACGGCCTATCTGCTCAGTGACCGTCTGGACAAGATGATGGCGTTGTCTGCCCTTTTCGGTGTGACTTCCGTTGTGGGAGGGCTCTATCTCTGTGTCTGGCTGGATTCCGCCGGGGGCGGTGCCATTATGCTGTTTTGCACACTTCAGTTCCTGGTGGTGCTTACCGTTGCTCCCAAGTACGGTCTGCTGTCCCGCTGGCTGCGTCTGCGGTCTCTCGTACCCCAGCAGACGGTGGAGGATGTGCTGACCACGGTGCTCCGGTATGACGGGGTTGCGCCGGCGGATGCGATACATCGTTACGTTGACTCTGCAAAAAGTCTGGACAAGGTCCTGAAGCGGATGGTGCAGGATGGGCTGCTTGCCTCTTCTGCCAATGGGTTTACCCTGACGGAAAAAGGGGATGATGAGGCGCGGAAGGTGCTCCGGGCCCACAGGTTGTGGGAGACATACCTGGAGAGCATCGGCACCCCGGACCAGGATGTTCATTCCACAGCCCATAAACTTGAACATCTGCGTGAGGGGAATACTGTGGAATACCTGGACGAAAAACTGGGACGGCCGACCCAGGATCCCCACGGCAAAGCGATTCCCTGATTTCGGTTCGGTGCTGTTTTTGAACGCTTCTCTTATGAAATTTAAGGTACTGGCCCTCTGGCTGATACTGATGTGGGCCGGTTCGTCAGCATTGGCATCCGAACTGGTCCATACGGATTGTCCGGAACGGATACGGTGTTTCAGCCACGGCACGAGCCGCAGCCTTTTCTGCATGGATTTCTCGGGCGCATCGCCGCGGATATGCACCGTCGGGGGAATCGTCGGGGGCGAGCATATCACCACCATCCGGCTGACCGGTGACCCCGGGGATACCTTCTTACTTAAGTTCTTTTCCATCTCCGGCAGACCGGGATTCTCGATCCCGGGGGACCATGTCTCTTTAACCCGTCTGGGCAACGGTCAGAGCTGGGTGTCCATGGATGAAGGGCACACCACGGTTGATCTTCACGTGTCCGCTCACCCCTTTGGGAAATATCGCTTCCTCATAAAAAAACTCTGAGGTATTTCGCATTGCTTTTCCCACCGGATGCGGACGGCTATGAAAAGGTTATAAAAGAACAGCAGGCCACGGAACTGGTTTCGTTTGTATTTGAAGCCAAGCTGAACCGGGAGACACTTGAAGCGGCCCGCCGCTATAGGTAAAAAAAAGATGCGGCAGCCGGCAAAGAACAATCCGATACCCCATAAAAAAAGGCCTCCGGCTAATGGACCGGAGGCCTTCATTCAATCAATTTCTCAGGGGACTTAGTCCACCTTGGTCATCTTATCCTGGAAATAAGCATTGGTTTCCTTGACGATCACAGGGGTCAGGAGCAGGAGGCCGATGAGGTTGGGAATGGCCATCAGACCGTTGAAGGTATCTGACAGGTTCCACACAAGACCCAGTTTTGCCACGGCGCCCACACCGACAAAGAGTACGAAAACGATACGATAGGGCATCACCGCCCCTTTACCGAAAAGGTAAGAGATGGATTTTTCACCGTAGTAGCACCATCCCAGGATGGTGGAGTAGGCAAAGAGGATCAGACCAACGGTGACGATATAGGCACCGCCGGGGATGCCGGCCTGGAAGGCAACGGTGGTCAGTTCCGCGCCGGTGTGGCCGGAGCTCCAGGCGCCGGTGAGGATGAGAACCAGACCGGTCATGGTGCAGACCACGATGGTGTCGATAAAGGTCTGGGTCATGGATACCAGGGCGTGGGAAACAGGGTGTTTGGTCGGGGCGGCTGCGGCGGCGATGGGCGCGGAACCCAGGCCGGATTCGTTGGAGAAAACACCTCGGGCAACACCCATCC
>JAKSBB010000988.1 GCA_022361315.1 Desulfobacterales bacterium | reverse complement strand
TTGAACATCTTGAGGATGCCAAATCTACAGGGGGCAAATTTCTCACAGGCGGCAACGCCGAAGGGCTTTATCTGGAACCCACCGTTATAGATAACGCCACCCCCGATATGCTGGTGACCACAGAACCCACCATGGGACCCGTTGTTCCCGTCATGCCTTTCGAAGATATTGAGCAGGCCGTGGAGATGGCCAATGACAGCCGGTTCGGGTTCCAGGTCGGTGCCTTCACCTCCAGCCTGGCAAATGCATATTTCCTGTCTGAAAACATTGAAGCGGGGAGTGTGTACATCAATGAAGCCACCTCCTGCTGGGATGAGATGTCCCCCTTCGGCGGGGTGAAAAACAGCGGTAAAGGCAGAATGCTCTCGGACTGGATATTCAACGAACTGAGCAACGTTAAGATGACCATGTTCGATCTTGCCAAGGTAAAATTATAGGGGGGAATTATGGGTAAACTCTACGGCGGATCTCTTCTCAGGGTCGATCTGAGCAAGGAAGAGATCAGGAAAACCCCTACGGCCGAGTATGCCGATCTCTGGCTGGGCGGACGGGGGCTGAACACCCGGATTTTATACGAAGAAACCGATCAGAATACGGATCCCTTAGGTCCTGACAATGTGATTCTTTTCAGTATCGGTCCTTTCACCGGCACCATGGTACCGGGCTCCGGCCGGGTTGAAATTGCCGCAAAATCACCGGTATCCGGTATCCAGGGCATGTCCAACATGGGGGGCTACTGGGGGCCGGAACTTAAATACGCGGGATATGATTCCGTGATTGTTAAGGGCTGCGCCGACCGGCTGGTCTATATCTCCATCAACAACGACAAGGTGGAAATCAGGGATGCCGCCCATCTGGCCGGTCTGGATACCTATCAGACCCAGGACGCCATCCGGGAAGAGTTGAATGATCCGGAAGTCGAAGTGGTATGCATCGGCCCGGCCGGGGAAAACAAAATCGCCTATGCCTCGGTCCATACCCGCCTGGGCAATGCCGCCGGCCGCACCGGCATGGGTACGGTGATGGGAGCAAAGAATCTTAAAGCCGTTGCCGTCAGGGGCACCAAAGGGGTGCAACTGGATGATCCGGACCGTTTTCTTGAACTCTGCCTGGAGGCCATGGCCGTTCAGAAACCCCTGATCGGCATGGCCAAAACCACGGATCTCCTTGCCAATGATCCCCCCACCTGGGGCCTTGTCTTAGGCAACTACGAAGCCACGGAATGGGTTAAACAAAAGGAACTTCGCGGCGGTCACAAGCCCTACTGGGAACGTCATAAAAACCGACAGGGGCACGGCATCGCCGGTTGCTTTAACTGCCAGGTCCGGTGCATGGACTATTACGACCATGCGGAACAGGGGCCGATGGTGGCCTCTTGAAATTGCTATGCATCCACGTGTTGGGTGCTCAAAAATGCAGATATGGAAGCCTGGTACACCCTGGTATCCGTCTGTCAGCGTCAGGGCGTGGACGTGATGTCCGCCGCCCGGATGATCGCCTGGGCCACAGACCTTTATGAGAGAGGTATCATTGATCAAAAGGATACCGGCGGCATTGAATTGACCTGGGGCAGCCGTGAAGCGGTTCAGCAGATCATCCGCCTGATCGCCGCCAATGAAGGGTTTGGCGCCGTCCTTGCCAGCAATGTACTGGAAGCGGCCGCAACCATCGGTAAAGGGGTTGATGAGGCCCTCAACATCAAAGGTGTCCCCCTGGGCGGCACCAATGTAATGAACTTCAAAGCGCGGACCATAGGTGCCATGATCAACCCCAGGGGCAGCGATGAATACCGCGGCCGTATGGGATCTTTCGATAACCTCGGCACCGGCAAGGACACGGGAATGACCGGTATGGCCATCCCCGACTCCTGGGAAGCTGTGGCAGCCAATGAGATTGTTGAAAATGCCAAAAAGGATGCCGGTATCGACCGCCCGTTGAATCAGCACGACGCCATCGGCCGCGGCGAAGTCGCAGCACTGGCCAACCGGTACTCCATTGTCAGTGATTCCCTGTGTCAGTGTAAATGGAACACCCTGTTTCTCAATGTGGGAATCTCTATCGAATTTCAGGCCAAGGCATTATCCGCCGGCTTAGGAAAACCGGTGTCGGTGGATGATCTGCTGGAGATTGCCTCACGGATTTCCGCCCAGGAACGTTGCTTTGCCATCCGCGGCGGGGTGACGAGGGACGATGACACCCTGCCCAAGAAACTGGTCAACCACCGCATGGCCGGTACATGGCCTGAAGACGAGGTCACCCCGGAAGAGATAGATATGATGAAAGAGGCATTTTACGATGCCATGGGCTGGGACCGCCGGACCGGCACCCCCCTGAATGACACCCTGCAGGCCCTTGACCTGGGAGATCTGTCCAAAGACCTGGACGATTCGAATTAAACGACAACACCGCGGCCGGCGTAAGGGCCGGCCGCCTGAATAATAAGGAGTGATTCCCATGGCATCAGTAATTTTGATCCATGCCGACCGGTGCAGCGGCTGCCAGATGTGTGAGGTCAG
>JAKSBB010000977.1 GCA_022361315.1 Desulfobacterales bacterium | reverse complement strand
GCCCCGAGGACCATACCCGGCTGATGGCGGTGCTGGGCATGGTCTATCCCCTGAATGCCATTCTCGGCACTACCATCCATTCCACTGAATTTACAGGTGAGAATATTATCCGCCTGGCAAAACGGTTTAATATCCCCACTCTGCGGTACAGCATTGCCGCCCCCATCCTGGAAAACGCAGGGAATGCCGCCATAGGCCCGAATGATTATCGGAAACTGGCCGGACCGGTACACAGCTTTCTGATGAACGCGGACCGTGAGGGCCTGACCGTGAATTCCGACTGCGGCTATATCCCCTTTTGCATGTTCACTGAAGCCCAGCAGCGGGACTTATTGATTCTGGGGCGCAAGGGATTCAACATTAAATTTCACTGTGATTCCGCCACGGACATCGGCAGGGACGGTGAGGTATGGCGGTGTTACGGACTCTACTCCGCCCTGAATACCAATACCGGTCTTTTCAACAGGATTGATGAAATCCCGCTCTATTTCGACACCCAGGTCAGGCAGCTGAAGCATACCCATCTATATGAAAAATGTTCGACATGTGAACATCAGAACAGCGGGCTTTGCGGCGGCGGATGTTTCGTGTTCCGGGTGGCCGGTATGAAAACCCAGCCCTTTCCCCTGAATGATGATGACTGGCTGATGGATGCCGTCCCGGTCCGTGAACCCTCTGTCTCTTTGTGGAAAAACAGTCAGGGGGAAGCGGTCTCAGCCATTCCGGTAAATACACCTGGTGGCCGCGCCCTGATTCATTTCCAGGACGGGGATAATCCGGTTTCCTTTTATGAAGTTTTTGACATGTGTGACGGATCGTACCGGGTGAAAGATTTGATTGAAAGATGGGTGGACAGATTTGAAACCGCCGACTCCGCCCGGCAGTTTATCCTGTTTACCATGCGTCTGTTTTTTGCACAGAAAGCGATTGATTTAAAGTCTGACTAATCTGGTTGGTATGGCGTTTAAAACCGGGCAAAAAAAGCCTGAATCTTTTCGTCCGCCCCGGCAACGCTTTCTTCAAAATCCGCCCGGCTGTATTTGATCCGTTTTAAATTGACATTTATATTGCCGCGGTTTTTCTCCAGAAGGGCATATTCGGCGTGGTGAAGGGGTTCAGGACGTTTCCCCCCCACATATTCCTTAAAGGGCATTCCCACACTCCCCGGGTTGACCACAAGGGTGCCCTTATGCTGTCGGAGCATCTGGATATGGGTATGGCCGCAACACATTAACTCTGCGGTTTCCTCTCCCAGCAGGGTATCCAGATCATCCGGCGGTGTGGAGGCAAGGATATCCGCCATATGGCTGGCCGGGGTGCCGTGAAAAAAAAGCCAGTGGTTTTCCGGGTCCGGTTCAATCCGGATTCGGCTGCCGAAACTTCGGATGTAATCAATATCCCCAGGGGAAAGCCGTTTCCTCGCCCAGGTGACCATATCTACGATGATGGGAACGTCCGTATAGGTGTGGATCATCCCGGCATCCGTCATGAAATCATCGTGGTTTCCTGTAATGCACCGGCAGTTCAACGCCTTTACGATCTGCAGGCAGGCCCGGGGCCGGGGGCCCAGGGTGGTAATATCGCCGAGGCAGATGATCTCATCCACTCCGGCGTTATGAATATCTTCTACAACGGCTTCCAGCGCCGTCAGATTGGCATGAATATCTGAAATTACGGCAATTCGCATGGGATCTATATCTTGTTTCTGCTACCGTTTCCGGAAGGGTCCAGTCCCCACCGGTAAAACATTGTTATAGTTCAGCAACGAAAAGTTTAACAGCTTTTTTTGTTTCAGGTATCGTCACCTCTTTTTCGTAAGAGAATCCGATTCGCTCGAGCAGGCGGATTGAGGCCTGGTTATCGGGATTGACAATGGCCCCGATTCTTGAAAAATCAAATATCTTTTTTCCCCATTGCAGTACCCCGGCGGCAGCTTCCCCGGCATATCCCATGGCGCGGAATTCCGGCAGAAAGGCGTATCCCAGATCCGGATAATCTAAAAAATCCCGTTTCAGCAGACCGCAGGTGCCGATGGGTGTACCCGCTGATTTTTCTGTTTCCGGTTTCAAGGTTGTACACAATAAACCATATCCATGGGTTTTATAGCTTTCCATGGGGCCGGTGGTCAGATAATGCCCGGCATCATCTGTTGTCCTGACCTTTCTGTCGCCGATATTCCGGATATAGTCCGGGTCGTTGAGCAGTTTGGTGATGAAGGGTGTGTCTTCAAAGGTCAGCGGGCGAAGGACCAGACGTTCCGTTTTGAGATTCAGCGGGGTGAGATCCGGTTTATTCATTGTCGTGGAATACCTCCTTCAGATCATAGAATCCGGGGGATTTACCGTTTAAAAAAAGCCCGGCATCAATCATTCCTTTGGCATAGGTGTCCATGTTGAATACCTGGCCGGACAGGGTCAGCTGTTCATCGTCAAATCCGAAAATCACCTTTACGGCACCCGGATACCCGCCGGACCGTATGGAGTTGAAGGCAATAGAGTTATCTTCCCTTATCCCCATTCCTTTTCTGCCGTAGGTGAAGTGGTGAGTTCCCAGTTCCTCGCAGACAATGCCGGCAATTTCCTTTGCCGTTCCGGAGGGGGCATCCGGTTTTCCCCGGTCGTGTATATCAACAATATCAATATCCGCCCGGGCTCCCATGGTGGCCGCCACCTGTCTTACCGCATCAAACAGCAGATGCATCATCCGTGAGGTATTGTAGGCCAGAATCACCGGGATATGCGTTCCTGCCGCCTTGAATGCCTCCCTTTGTTCATCGGTAAATCCCGTGGTACCGGATACAAATGCCTTATTATAACGGATGCAGAGATTGAGGGCATCCATGGCGGTTTCCGGCCGTGTACAGTCCAATACCAGATCACAACCGTCTATAATATCCGCCAGGTTGTCGCTTACCTGGACACCCAGTTTTCGTCCCAGATTGGCCACAAGGCCTGTGTCATCTCCGATATAGTCCCTGTCTTTTGGACCGACGGCACCGATGAGTTCCATCCCGGAATGGGTATGGACGGTTTTTACCATCGCCGCTCCCATTTTCCCTGCCGGTCCTAATACGATGGTTTTCATTGCTGTGGCTTCTGTCCTTTCTCCGGGCTGCGGGAGGATGCCGCATACCGCGCTTCCATTTTATAATAGTCGTCAAACCCCACCCGTTGTCTCAACTCCGGAAAATCCATTATATCTTCGGGGTGCTTCCCCTTCTTCAGGTCTGCCAGGGCATTCACCATGGCCGTCATGGCTGCAGACAGCAGAGTTAAAGGATAAGCGGCGATCCGGAATCCTATGGAATGAAGTTCCTCCGGAGGCAGCACCGGGGTTTTACCACCCGCTATCATATTGGCCATATGAATTCCCGGGGCATCCCGGCAGATGATTTCCATCTCTTCAACAGTGCGCGGGGCTTCCACAAAGAGGATATCCGCCCCGAGATCCGCAAAGGCCTTTGCCCGCTCCACCGCTTCCTGCAGCCCGGAGGTTTCCCTGGCATCGGTGCGGGCCAGGATC
>JAKSBB010000570.1 GCA_022361315.1 Desulfobacterales bacterium | reverse complement strand
ATATCAATAATATTCATGATACCTCCTCTCTAATCGTTGAAAGACTCTTCGTACAGGCCTTTCCGTTTGTGGAAGTACCGTGATGCAGCGATCACGGTCACAAAGTTGAGGAAGGCATAGGCCAGTGCGATGTCAACGAACATGTCCACCCGCTCGTATAGGCAACCGATGAGCAGCAGAAGTACAACAGTCTTACTGCCGATGGCGTTCACGCCAATGAGGCGGTCAAGGACGGTGGGACCGAAGAGGCACCGGTACAAAGACATGAACATGAGCAGGCAAAGGCCCATGGCAATGCTTAAAAAGAAGGTATTCATTTGTTTTCTCCGTAGATATCAGCCACCTTGTCCAGCATATCTCCCGGACAGCCTTCGGCAGACGGTTTGTCAATGGCATGGACCCTGTAACTTCCGTCACTGCCCGTGGTCACGGTGATGGTACCCGGGGTCAGGGTGATGGAGTTGGCCAGAGTGGTGACGGCAAGATCCGACTCAAGATTGCTCTTGAAATCGATAATATGGGGATCGATCAATTCGTGCATCCTGGGATGAAACACCAGATAAAGCAGGTGAAAGTTCGCCTTCATAATCTCTATGATCAGCCAGGGAATGTAGGCGGAAAATTTCAAAAATATCCCGAAGTGCTTTCCGGTGAGGCTGGGAAAGAGCAGATCGTGGAAAAACCAGGCCACGATCAGGCTGGATATCAGTCCGAGGCTGATGAGCAGGGGAGCAAAGTTCCCCGATAGGATCAGCCAGGTGACGAACATGAGCACAAAAGTGAGCATGAACGGTGCAAAACTTGTTTTCTTGGGGGCCGAAGATGCGCTTTCCCCTGACATTTCAGCCAGTTCGGACGTATCGGCACCTTTATTCACGTCAGTCAATGCAGGTCTCCTTGGTCAAATAGTTGTAATGATCAAGAATCGAATGTTGGCAGCAGGGCGCTAGCGTTCAACGCCGTAAATGCCGCGGAACTTGTCGTAGAGTTTCGACAAAGTGCCTTTTTCTTTTTTCTGGGAGAGGTCTTCTGCAGGAACGTCAGAACGACCTTCCTGTTCCAGCCTGTGGGCGTAGGCTGCTTTTATGGTATCGATGAGGGTATCCATGTCCACGGGTTTGGACAAGAATTTGAAGGCGTTGTATTTGCCGCTTTCCAGGGCATTTTCAACACTGCCATGACCGGTGAGCACAATACAGGGCAGAAAGGGTTGGAGATCCATTAGGCGTTTCTGAACCTCAATGCCGTCAATGCCGGGCATCTGCAGGTCAACCACGGCCACGTCAAAGTCTTCTTTTGAGGCCGCCTCCACCCCTTCTTCTCCTGAAAAGGTGGTTTTTACCGTAAATCCGTCCAACACCAGCCGCTTGGCCAGGTACTTTAAAAACGTCTGTTCATCGTCTATGAATAGGATTTTCATAATAACCCTTTAATCTACAAAAAATTTTATTAACTCTTACCATCGTCGCAAATTTTTTTTAGCTAAAGGCTAAATCAGTACCAGAATAAAAAATGGGAGTCAAGACGTTTCTTTCAAGAGATATACCTATTTAATAGGGCATCCCCTGTCCACTCAACCCACTGGAATTGAATGGCATCCACCCTTTGGTACGACCATTAACCCCTTGTCTGAACTATGATTCAGACAACGGGAAAAAGCAAACAGGGGTAAATAGATTTATCCGCAATATTTCTTGAAATGGATCCCATCCAGCGTTCCAGAATCGCATTTCGCTCGCTGGTTCCCAATATGATCATCGTTGCCTGGTATTCTTTGGCTGCCTTTAAAATTTCCTTTTCCGGATCCCCCACGTAGACATGGGGTCTGGCGTCGATTCCCGCGTCTTCAAACACGTCACACAGGTCATCCAACCGCTGTCTTTCCTGCTTTCTGACCTTCTGTACCTCATGGGTGTCAGAACGTTTCAGTTCTTTTTCCCCCACCACGTGCATCACGTGAAGCTCACCGATAACATCCGACAATTCCTTAAGACTTTCCACAGCGTTTTCGCTGGTGGCAGACCAGGAGGTGGCGAACAGCGGGCGCTTGAAGATTTTTTCCGGGAACATCCGGTCTTCGAGCATATGTTTGAACACCAGAACGGGCACATTGACCCGTCGGGTCAATTCAGTGATATCGGAGCGGGAATACAATTGCTCCAGAGGCCCTTTGTGGTACCGGCCGATGACCACCAGATCCGGTTTCTCTTTTTCGATGACTTTGAGCATCTCCGGAATCAGGCTGGACACCTCAATGTATGCCCCCACTTCCATGCCCAGT
>JAKSBB010000103.1 GCA_022361315.1 Desulfobacterales bacterium | reverse complement strand
GCTACGGAACCCGCTCGACCAGTTTCGCGCACGATCAGACCCACGCGTGACCGACAGGAACGTCAGGTAATCCCGGCGCGACTCTGCGCTCGCGTTGATCTGATCGGGATGCAGATGAAGCGGGGCGGGGGCGGCGCTCGTATCACGATTAAAACCCGCGTAGCAGTTGGGGATCAGCTCCCGCTCGCCGACATTGATCCCCGCGAAGTAAAAGTGATCCACGCGATAGATCGTTACCGCGACCGGCAACCCCTCGTCGTCGAAGCTCCGCGTGATGCCCAGGTCCGCGTCGTAATGGACCTCGATCGGGTACTCGTCCATCCAGCCGTACGGGTGCACACGCGTCACCGACGGATCGGCATCCCACTGGTTCGGATCGGTCCAACGCGATCTCCACGAAATCCGGGGCTGACGGCGCCCGTTATCCAGCACCGGCGCCCACGTGCCCGGGCTCATGAAACTCCCATGGCTCGGCGGATAAAGACTCTTGATCTCGTAAACGAAATACGCCACACCCCGCACGCTGCGCCTGCCCTCACGCGAACCGGTGACCCGCAGCGCCTCGCTGAAATCCGTGATCCACTCCGGATCGATCACCCCCTGCAGCGTCACATCCTCACCCGCCTCAACCACCTCGCCATCCTCGTTCGGGGGCGGCCAGAGGTAATCGAGCTTGGCGTCGGCCATCGTACGCACGTACACGTCCAGCCGCGTGTCGGGCATGTGACGGTAGAGATGCCAATCGATCAATCCGATCCTTCGCGCATCACCGTACTCGTTCCACCCCGTCGACTCGTTGTAATTCAGCACGAAGCTTGTGCTCACCAGCGCATCGTGCGTGCCGTACGTGCGATACCCCACCACGTCCCAGCCCGGCGGATCGGGACAGATCCGCGTCACGCCCTCGCCGCTACCCAGCGGGATCGCTCCGCCCCCACCGGTAAGCACGCGGCTGTTGGGCGACGGCTGCGTCGGCACCGGGCACTGACGCACCACGTAGTTGTAGCCGAACAGCGTGTCGAAAGGCCCACGCCGCTCGAGCGGATCGTCGATCACCATCGTCGCCGATGGCGTCGTGATCCGATCGACCAACACGCCCTCCTCGTTGACGGATGGCGGCGCACCGGGCAACACCCCGAACTTCACCGGCCACTCGAAATCATTGAAATGCCCCCGCGACCACGGCAGCTCCACCTTCACCGGCGCCAGCATCGTGTCCGTCGAGTCCGGGTAACGCATCGTGTGCTCCCCCGCCGTAACCGCCATCGTCTGCGTCGTCGACGCCAGGTTCTCCATCGTTACCTGGCTCAGCTCGTCCATCGCGAACATCGCCTGCCAGATCGCCCCGTGCCCGCCCGACGGCGCGTTGTAGTACGTCATCTCCTCCACGGAGATCTGCTGGTACAGCTCGTTCATGTCCACCAGCTGCTCCAGTTGATCGAGCATCCGCTCTTCCCACGCCTCGAACACGTCGGCCAGGTG